>VFKM01000177.1 GCA_009885545.1 Flavobacteriales bacterium | reverse complement strand
TTTTGACTTAAACGAAACGCATACCCCCCAGTTATTTCAAATTCACTTGGTTTATCATCACGGATAATATTTCCACTTGGATCTGTAAAAGTAATCTCTCCTAAACTAAAATAACGCAACGCAGCAGTAATTGCGTTTCTGTCGTTCACTTTATAATATCCTGACACATATGACAAATGCATATCATTCGTTAATTGTCTTAACCAAGGAGTGTACGAAACACTTATTTCAGATTTCGCTTTAGCAAAATTCAAAATTGACGTATTCCAATAAATAGAATTTGAATTTGCACTTAAGGCAGTGCCAGCATCTCCCATTCCTCCAGCTCGAGAATCAGGTGTTATGGACATAAAAGGAACAGCTGTTGTTATGGTATTTAACTGTAAATCTCCTTGAGTTACTTCATTTCCCGTAGGTTGTTGAGCAAGTGATACCAATGGCATTACAAACAAACAAAAACAGATAAATAATCTATACATCATCATTTTTTAAACAAATTCAATTGTCAAATATACGAAATCCTAACACCTTTATTGTGTTCTTACTTCAATAATACTAATTTTTCTGTTTTTTCAACAATTTTCCCTTCTGGAGATTTTACACTTAAAGAATAAATATAGACTCCTTTTGCTAATTGATCATCAAAATCATCTCTACCATCCCAAGGAATACCTGCTGATCTAAAACCTTCTGTATGTACTAATTGATTGATTGTTTTAACCAATCTTCCAGAAACAGTAAATATTTGAATTTGAGTTTCAAGTTCAGAACAAGCTTGATTATGTTCAAAATAAAATTCTGTATGAGTTGTAAACGGATTTGGATAATTTAAAACATGGTCTAGTTCCAAATTTTCTTTTTCTTGAACAATAAAATCAATTGTTGTTTCGGAAGAATTATTATTAACATCCCAAACTTTTAAACTTAACGTATGCGGACCTTTTTCAAGTGATGACATAGCATACTTTACTGTTCCAGATTGATATGTATCAATATCTGAACTGTAATATTCATTTAATATAATCGGATCAGCTGTGTTTTTGTCAATTACGGCCATCAAATCATGTCCAATACCATTTCCAACAGTATTAATGCCATTCTCGTCAAATATTTTGGCAATTAATACAGGTGTTTCATCAGTAATACCACCTGACACAAAAGTTTCTTCATTTAAAAATAATTCAATGTCTGGTCCTGTGAGGTCATTTATTCCATTTGGATCAATTCCTCCGATAATAAAGCTAGTGTCACTTCCTGAAGCATCTGTTGTGCCATTATCTGCATAATAACTTATTTTTCCAGGTCCATAATTAAAATTAATATCCTTAGGGACAATAAATGAAAATTCGAAATATCCATTTTTAACAGTTGCCTTTCCTTTATAAACTATATTTCGTTGAAGATCAAAAGGAAGAATTGGAGAATTAGCGTCTTGGCCAATTGTATATTGAGTTTTTATTTTATCGAAAATAGATGGAGCTAAAACCCCATTGAAACTTGACAAAATAGCACCATTATTGTCTTCTATATGTCCTTTTATGACCATTTTACTCAATGCCCGAACCGTATCAATTTCAATTGTAGGACTTAGCCCATTAATACTATCAGTTACAATTTGTAATCTTGGTAAAGCAATCTTTAATGCAGGGTCGCCAATTAAAGTAAAACTTCTTTTATTATCATCTGAGCCAGATGCATTTTTTGTCAACCTCAATATTTCACCAAATGCCAACGGTTCAAGATTTGCATCTCGTGTGAAGACGTTTTCATAAAAGCGCTTACCAGTTAAAGTATTAACACCAAAAAAGACTGATCTCGTTGTTGTCATTAAAGCAATTGACGCACCATAAGGATTTAACGAAGCCCATTCCCCAGCAGAGACTCTATCTGGATCATCATACTTTGTGTATTCACATGTTGCAGAAACAAATAAATTCAATTTATCAATGTTCCTCCAACTTTGAATTTGTGGAACGGTAATAATTCGTTCTTCTGCGACACCAACTTCCCCGCCATGACCAACATAATTCATGACTAAAGCGCCTCTTTCGGTCCTGTTAGTGATGGCATCAAAAACATCAGGATATCTTTGTCCACCAGCAGTTGACACTTGCGTAAATGCATCAGTATATAATTTGTCGCAATTCATTTCTGGATGATTAGTATAGACGTGCTTGTATTGAGGCTCAGTATCATACTTAATAAAATATCCGCCTTCTTCATCATCTGCAATTTGAACGTAATTCAATCTCCAATCTCCAAACGTTGAATTAGTACCAGCAGATGAACAATTGCCATTTGTTGCTGTTTCAGTGAATAAATTAGATCCATTCTTCATATAATGTTCTATTTTATCCACTTGTTGTTTGGCAATTTCCTCATCTGAGATAAGTAATCTTCCAATTCCAATATCCAACATATCCGTTCCCAAAATCGATTCTGCATCCCCTAACATTCCATAATAATCATCTGTCACCATAGCTGAAATATGATTTTCTGATTGCGCCATCTGATATGTTGGGACATAATTATTATTATTATCTACTCTATTTTTTGGGTCGTAAGTTCCATCTCCAAACAACAATAAATAGCTCGGTAAAGTAGTCGCATTTAACGTTCCTCTATCAAAAAACATTTTGGCAAACATTCTAATTGCTGTAGGATCAAGCATTCCCGAACTGAATTCATTGTATATCTGCTCTGTTGTTGCAACATTCACTGTCATTCCTTCATTCCGATGTAAATCAGCTAAACGATTAGCATATGATAAAAAATTCTTATGAGTCACAATTAAAAAGTCTGCTTGTTCAAGTGCATGCAAGTTTTGTGACCCTATCAAACCAACAAATTCTGGTGTGAAGAAGGTTGACCCATTTGTTGCGACAAAACTTCTTAAAGTATCAGTTTCTTGAATAAATTTATACGTTCCAGAAGTCAAAGTACCATTAATTAATTTTGGGCGATGTCTGTCCGTTATTTCCCATACTGAACCATTGGTTGGAAAACTCGATAATTGAAATTCGCTAACATTACCAAGGCCAATTGTGTTTAAATCAGAGAAATTAAATTGATTACCAGTAAAAACAAGTGATCTTCTAGTATTTAATAATATTCGATCTAAATAAACCAATGTACTAGGTGAGTTTCGAGTAATTGATATTTTAAATGGAATTGATGACGGCGGATTTGTTAAACTCATCGATTGTGTTGATCTAGTATAATCGGCTCCTACAGAAGGTAATGTAGCGGTTGCTAATATTGCTCCATTTACTGAATAATCTTGACTAGTTCCTGAAGAACTTGCAGAATTTGTAGCTATTGCTGTTTTAAAAAACACAGATTCACTCGAGACAATATTAGGAACAGAAAACGTAAACACTTTTTCTAATTCTGTATCAAACAACTCTCCATACCATCTCTGACCACCTTTAACTAAGCTAAATAAATCATTTTCATGAATATCATAATATGAATAGGTGGTTACAGTATTAGTAACTGTACTCGCAGAATTTGGAATTGTAGCTATTCTTAAAGGAATATCACTTTCATTTATATTAATGAAGTAAAAAGATTCGTCAGAATAAATATTTTTGTCTTGCTCAAATTCTACAGTACCGTTTGCATACCACCTATTTGGTCCCCAACCATAAAAAAGAATGTAATCAGTATCATCAAACACACCATCACCTTCTCCATAAACTAATACTGCATTTTTTGCTAAATCATCTGTTCGAGGGGTAGAATTTAATTCAGGCAATCTACCGTCGCCATTGCCATAAATATTTATGTGCTGAGGGTTTAATCCATCCAATACTATTCCACAGCTTTCAAGAAACGTTTTGTCTAGTTTATATATCCCGTCTTTTTTAACACTTATTTTGTACCATGTTCCAGATCCAGATTGAAGAACTGAATTTGCAACAAAAGATTTTTCCAATTTAACCGGTTTTTTATTGCTGTTTATAGTTATGTCAAAAGAAATTACTCTGTGTATTACGCCATCTTTCAAAATATAAGGAAAAAGATGAGCAACTGCAAAATGTTTATCTTTTGAATCTGTTATTTTATATTCGATTTGAAGCAAATCTGTTACATTAAAAGAAAACTCTTTTAAATAGTCCAAATCCACATTTGGCGCTATTGATGTTACAAAGTTGGAAACTTCAATAGCAAAGTTCGAAGATTTCAATTCTTTTGTCCAATGATAGTTCGGTTTACCATTATCAAGAAATTGATCAACAATAGTAGGAGTAATCGCTGATTTTCCCTCATATTTCAACACAACAGGTTTGGACCATATTATTTCTTGTTTAAAAACTTCTTGACCAAATATGGTTCCACTCGTCCAAAAAAAACAAACCAGAATGATTGGAAATACAAAAAATAATTTCGGAAATTTTAAAAAACCCATTCTTTTGAAATCTTTAATTTTATAAATACTGAACAAAAAACGTAATAAAACTTTGATTATTTTGTTTGATTTATAATATTTGTAACCTTAATTTAAAATTTGCGTTATCTTTGGTCAGATTTCGTTGTTCTATTAATATACACAAATGAAAGGATTTAAACGTTTAATAACTACTTGTTCATTCTTATGCCTATTCGTTGGAGCAAATGCTCAAGACCCTACGTTTACTCAGTTTTATTCAAATCCTCTGTACTTGAATCCGGCCTTTGCGGGGTCCTTTGGTTGTCCTAGATTTGCCTTGAACTATCGTAATGAATGGCCTCAATTATCAGGTAATTATGTGACATATA
>VFKM01000104.1 GCA_009885545.1 Flavobacteriales bacterium | reverse complement strand
CTCTACCAGGTCCACCGTGCGTTAACAACGGCATTGGAGAACCATGACCAGTACTTTCTTTCGCGCAATCTTTGTTCAATACTAAAATACGTCCGTGCATGCTTGCCGCACCAACAACATATTCCATCGCTTCTTTGTCATTTGGTGTCACAATCGATGAAACCAAAGAACCTTTGCCCATTCGCGCCAATTCAATTGCTTCGTCCATCGTTCTATATGGCATAACCGTTGAAACTGGTCCAAATGCTTCGATGTTGTGAACATCTGTTTTATTGAATGGATCGTTGTTCCTGAAAAGAATAGGCGAAAAGAATGCACCAACATTTTTATCAGCACCAAACACTTCAAAATCATCCAAACTTCCATAAACAATATCTTGAGATTTTGATAAGAACTCAACGCTTTCTCTTACACGGCCAACTTGAATTTGAGAAGCCAACGAACCCATTCTTACGCCTTCAAAACTTGGATCACCAATTTTTGTTGTTGCCAAACGTGCTGCAATCGCTTTTTCAACTTCATCAATCATGTTTTCAGGAACGATAATTCGTCGAACGGCTGTACATTTTTGACCAGCTTTCACAGTGATTTCTTTTACCGTTTCTTTGATAAATAAATCAAATTCTTCCGTTCCAAGAACAGCGTGTTCACCAAGAATTGTCGCATTCAAAGAATCAGCTTCTAAATTAAATGAAACACTTTCTTGAACAATATGTGGCAATGCTTTTAAAAGTTTTCCAGTATGCGCACTTCCAGTAAATGTTACAGTATCTTCAGAGGAAACATGGTCAATAATTCCACGTCCTAAACCACAAACTAATTGCAAAGAACCTTCAGGAAGGATTTTAGAATCGATAATATCACGCACCATGACTTCTGTCAAATAGCATGTATATTCTGACGGTTTTACAATCGCAGGAACCCCAGCCATCAAGTTCACGGCTATTTTTTCCAACATTCCCCAAATAGGAAAATTGAACGCATTTATGTGCACTGCAACCCCTTGTTTTGGCACCATAATATGATGACCGATAAACGTTCCATTTTTAGATAATGGAGCAGCTGTTCCGTCTACATAATACGATAAATCTGGAAATTGCTTTCTCAAAGACGCATTGGCAAAAACGTTACCGATTCCACCTTCAATATCAATCCATGAATCAACTTTTGTCGCGCCTGTCCAAGCACTTACTTGATAATATTTTTCTTTTTTCGACATTAAATGCAAAGCCAAAGCTTTCAACATTCGTCCACGTTCTTGGAAAGTCATTTTACGCAATACTTGTCCTCCTGTCTTGCGACCATACTCTAACATTGCTGCGTAATCTAACCCTAGACTTGATGTTTCACCAATCTTTTCTCCAGTAATGGCGTTGTAAAGATTCGTTTCTGTTCCTTCACCATCAAACCATTTTCCCAGTGCGTAACTTTGATACCGTTGCATAAAATTTATTTTGAGCTCTAAATTAAGAATTCTCACTTGAATTATGTATGAAGTTGAGTTTAGAACTTTTAGTTTATAATTTTGACAAGTTCATTTCGCAATATATTGATTCTTCAGAAATAACGGCTAGATGATAAATTTATCCCGATAAAACAATAATTTTCCTTTTAATATAATTATATTTATCACACACTGAAGCACTTAAGGGAATAATGCATTTCTAAATGGAACCACACAACTTTCATAAAAGCAAATTAATAATAGAAAAAGATATTGGATCAAGTATCTTTCGTTTGTATGAAAACGGAATTTACCATATGACTGTAAAGAAAAATGAAAAAGTAACGATGGAATTTGTTCAAAAAGGCTATGATTTTTTGGATGAATATGGTGGTGAGCCTTTTTACAATATATATGAATTTGATTCTTTTTCTGATGTTGATCCTGATGTTCGGGAATGGGCTGCGTCACCTGCGAATAATTCTTATACTTATATTGATGCAATTGTAATCAGTAATTTTCCACAAAAAATACTTGCTGATTTTTATATAAAAATTAATAAACCAGTAAAACCAACTCGTATTTTCTATTCTTTAGAGAAAGCATTTGATTGGGTTCTTTCTGAAATTGATAAGGTATAAATTTATGCAAATTCGAATTCATCCTCGTGTTCAACGATGTAATTCAAAATATCCATTATTTCATTCAATTCAAAAGAGGTAACTAATTTCAATCGATAGTCTTTAAAATGAGCGATTCCTTTAAAATAGTTGGTGTAATGTCGTTTCATTTCTGCAATACCCAAACCTTCACCTTTCCAATTCACACTCATTATTAAGTGTTCACGAGCTGCTTCTACCCTTTCCTTAATTCCTGGAGGAGCGAGATGTGTTCCTGTATTCATATAATGTTTTACTTCATTGAAAATCCAAGGATAACCGATACTTGCTCGACCAATCATAATTCCATCGATTCCATATCTGTTTCTATATTCCAATGCTTTTTCAGGTGTATCAATATCTCCGTTGCCGAAAATTGGAATCTTCATGCGAGGATTATTTTTCACTTCTCCAATCAATGTCCAATCAGCATCGCCTTTGTATAATTGCACTCTTGTTCGACCGTGAATTGAAATTGCTTCAACTCCGACATCTTGAAGTTGTTCGGAGGTACTAACAACAAATTTTGATTGTTCATCCCAACCCAAACGAGTTTTAATAGTAACTGGCAAATTCGTTTCCTTCACAATTGCATCAGTCATCTGAATTAATTTCGGAATATTTTGCAACATCCCCGCTCCTGCTCCTTTACACGTTACCTTTTTGACCGGACAACCAAAATTGATATCGATAATATCTGGATTTGTTCGTTCAATGATTCTTGTTGCTTCACGCATACTTTCAATGTCATACCCAAAGATTTGAATTCCAACAGGGCGCTCATATTCGTAAATATCCAATTTTTGAACACTTTTGGCCGCATCACGGATCAATCCTTCTGAGGAAATAAATTCCGTATACATTAAATCCGCCCCGTGTTTTTTACACAACGCACGAAAAGGCGGATCGCTCACATCTTCCATTGGTGCCAACAAAAGCGGAAATTCGCCTAATTCTATGTTACGGATTTTTACCATGAGGCAAAGATAGTTACTTATACCATTTTAACTTTAAATTTTCCGACTAATTAAATTCCAGTATAATGCCGATCTGAATTTGTCTATACTGGATTTTTGGTCCAGTAAAACCAAATGCCAATCGGTATTAAATGGGAAAGTGAAAAGGAAAAAGGATTTGAAAATCTGAAGTTTTATAGAATTATTTAACTTCTCTTGTCAAACAATTCAAAACAGTACTCCCAAAATTTAAGACTACTTATTAAAGTGTAAATTTAACAGTTGGAATATAAAACAAACAGGACCAAAACTTAGTGCTTCTTCCACGACATATCAATTTATTTCAGGCAAAGGAATATATATTATTATTCTACAGCCATTACCTGGAGTTGAATCAATATCAAAAATACCTGAAAATAATTCTACCCTGCGTCTCATATTTGCCATGCCAATTCCTTCCTTAATATCATTAGTGTCTAACCCAATTCCATTATCCGATATTTTTAATTTAAGTATACTGCTATCAATAGCAATATCTACATCAACTATGGTTGCTTTTGAATATTTAAATATATTTTTTAATTGTTCCTGTAATATCCTGTAAAGATTAAATTTTAACTCTTGGCTAAATGAGTATTTACTGAGTCCTTCATCAAAGGAAAATATAATTTCTATTTTATCATCTATTTTAAACGTTTCTAATAATCTTTTGAATGTTTCTTCCATCGTTATATCATCAAATAAAAACGGTAAAAGACGATGTGAAAGATTGCGCGTTTCATTCAATGCGGAGCTGATATATTCTGTAGATTTATCTAAAAACTTAATCCCCTCATGCGGTAAAAGTTCTTTAAGCATGTCAAGATTAAGTTTACTCACTAATAGTATTTGACATACGTTATCATGTAGTTCTCTGCCAATCTCCTGCCGCTCCTCTTCTTGTGCTTGTATTATAGCCCTAGTAACTTTCATATCTGATTCCTTTAAATCTAAAATATGTTTTTTTATTTCTATTGAATAAATAATGCTTTTATACAGGAGGGAAGAATTTAATTCATCCTTAATTAAATAATCAAGTACGCCTTGCCCTATCGCTTTAACACTAAAATCAATATCCGGATAACCTGTTAAAATAATAATGGGACATGATGAAGCAATCTTTAACATGCTAGTAATTAAATCATTGCCATTTTTATCTGGCAATGAAAGGTCTAATAATATGATATCAAATGGTGTATCTTCAGTTGATATAATTTCAAAAGCTTGCTTAAAACTTACTGCTTGCACAATAACAGGATTCAAAATTTGCTCAAATAAAAAATCTTCTGCTAAGGCAAAATCTCCAGGATTATCTTCAACAATCAAAACCCTATATGGCTTAGTGTCTTTTTTCATTGGTATTAACTTTTATTAGAAGGCAGTTTAACAATAGATATCCAAAAATTTTCAATGGCTGAAATTACCGTCAAAAATTCACTAGCATCTACAGGTTTTGTAATAAAACAGTTGGCAAACTTATTATAGCTAGCATTAATGTCTTTTTGCGAAGAGGAAGTAGTAAGCATAATTATTGGAATGTGTTTTAAATTTTCATTCCCCTTTATATATTCTAATACTTCATGTCCATTTTTTTTTGGCAGATTAATATCAAGTAATATGATGTCGGGTAATGCTGCATCACTATACTTTCCCTGTTTGCTAACAAAGTCGATAGCTTCTTGACCATCTCTTACAATGCTGAGTTCAATGTGTATTTTAGCTTCTTCAAAGGCTTCTGTTGTTAACAAAATATCGCCTTCATTATCTTCTACTAAAAGGAGGTGTATTGCTTTCATAGTTGTTATTTTTTTAGTGTGAAATAAAACGAACTCCCTTTTCCAATTTCAGACTCCACCCAAATTTTTCCTCCGAGCGTTCCTATAATTTTGCTTGTAATCGCTAAGCCCATTCCCGTTCCTGAATATTCATCTTTATTGTGAAGCCGTTGAAAAAGTATGAAGATCTTTTCAAAATATTCTTTTTCAATACCAATTCCATTATCACTAACAGCAAACAGCCAATGATCATTAAATTCTTTAGCAGTAATATTGATTTGAACAGGAATTTCTTTATTCGAATATTTTAAAGCGTTACTGATAAGATTTTGAAAAACCTGACGTAATGGCGTCCGATGAGAACTTATTTCGGGTAACTGATCAATACTAATTGTTGCACTTTTCTCTTCAATAGGTTTTCTAAGTAGAAGTTTAACTTCATCAAGTAAATCATTCAGTTTAATAAATTCTAATTCATCTTCTGTCTTGCCTACCTTTGAAAATTCCAGTAAATCCAAAATAATCTGCCGCATCCGTTTAGCCCCATCTACAGCAAAATGGATGTATTGTTTCCCTTTATCATCAATAACATCCCCATATTTTTTTTCTAATTGACTAAGGAAGCTTGTAACCATTCTTAATGGTTCTTGTAAATCATGCGATGCTGCATAAGCAAACTGTTCAAGTTCAACGTTTGAAATCTCGAGGTCAATAGTCTGCTTTTGCAGGCGTTCATTTAGTTGCTTTAGTTCAAGCTCTGCCTTCTTACGTTGTGTTATATCAACTCTTATCGCCATATATTGAACAGGTTTACCATGTTCATCCAGAAAAGGAACTATAGTAGTATCTACCCAATAAGTTGTTCCATCCTTTGCATTGTTACACATTTCTCCCCGCCATATTTTTCCATTGGCAATTGTTAGCCATAGATCCCTGATAAAAGATTTGGGATGATGTCCGGAATTAATGATACGGTGATCCTGCCCGATCAGCTCGTCAGCACTGTATTTCGATATTTTACTGAAATTATCATTTACATGTTTGATAATTCCTTTCTGGTCAGTGATAGCAACAATAGATGATTGATCAAGCGCCATTTTGTATGCTGTAATTTCCTTTTCCGCTTTTTTTCTTTCTGAAATGTCTATCCCTGCACATTGTATTTCTTCAGGTCTACCTTCTTTGTCGGTTAATAAAATAAAATCCCAAAGGGTAGTTTTTACACCATTGTTTTTAGCTGGTTTATCTATTTCAATTTGGAATACTTGATTCGGATTGGCAAAACATTTTTCGACTAAATGCTTCACAGCTTGATGATGATATGGCATAATGGAAACCATACAATTAACTCCAATTAATTCGACATTGTCATCACCGTGAAGCCAACCAAAATCAGCCATAAATTTTTGGTTACAATAAGTATAATTACCTTGCAGATCTGTTCTGAGTAAATAGCTGGTTTGTGATGAAATAATACCCTTGAGCCGAGCCTCACTTTGCTGAAGGGCTTTTTTACTTTCTTCTATCCTTTTTCTTGACATCACTTGTTCAGTGACATCCACCACAAAGAAAAGAATGCCATCAGGTTTTCCGTCACTGCCAATACGTGGCTGGTATCTAAAATTCAAATATTTATCAACAGGTTTTCCAGTATTATTTACATCTAATTCAATAATCATTTCATTGGCAGAAAACGCTTTACCTGTTTGGTAAACGCTATCTAATATTTCAATAAATCCTTGAGCCTCAACTTCGGGCAATACTTCTTTCACAGATTTACCAATGATATCCTTTTTGCCAATTAATTGAAAGTACAAAGGGTTTGCCATTTCAAACTTGTGATCAGGCCCGCCTAATATCCCCATACTGGAAGGCCCTTTAGAGAACAAATCATAGAATTGCTGCCGCTCAATTTCAAAAGCTTTTTGCAATCTTTTTATCTCCTTTTTGTCTTCTGCCTCTTTGAGTGCCCGTTTAATTTTAGGAGGAAGTTTAAATAGTTTATTTTTTAGTACGTAATCAACAACACCGTTTTTAATGAGTTCAACAGCTTTTTCTTCGCCAATTGTTCCAGAGACAATAATAAAGGGAATGTGAGGAGCTATTTTTTGCGACATATAAAAAGCGGCCCCACCGTCAAAAGACGGAAGTGCATAATCTGATAAAATCAAATCAGGATTAAATTCTGTAAGTGCTTTTTCAAAACTTATTTTGTTTGTAACCAGCAAATACTCAAACGAAATATCGCTTTTGTCCAATTCTCTTTTTATCAAATCTGAATCTGATCGTTTGTCTTCCAGATGAAGTATTTTTGATGGCTTGTTCATGGTTATTATTTATCTGCAACTTGATTGTGCAATACCCAATACAATCCAAGCAGGGATACCGCTTTCATAAAATCATCGAATACGACTGGTTTTACGATATAGCTGTTGCCACCCAATTCATAACATTTTTCGATATCCGGATCCTCTTTTGACGAAGTGAGCATGACCACAGGAATTTTTTGAGTCAGCTCATTTGCCCTTATTTTTTCCAGCACTTCGAGGCCACCTACTTTTGGCATTTTCATATCCAGGATAATAATTTTTGGTTTTTTGCTGATGTCTCTACCTTCATATTCTCCCGTTCCAAAAAGAAAATCCAGCGCTTCTTTGCCGTCTTTTAAATGCACGATATGATTTGTAATATTGTTTTTCCGAATGGCACGAATGGTCATTTCCGCGTCGCTGCGTTTGTCCTCAACTAATAATATTTCTACTTCTGTATTCATAATTTTGTTTGTTTTTAATTTGTATCGGGTAAACTGAAATAGAAAGTCGCTCCTTCGTTTTCTCGGGCCTCTGCCCAAACTTTTCCACCATGGCGCAGTATGATTCGCTGAACAATAGCAAGTCCAACGCCTGTTCCTTCAAATTCTTCCTCTGAATGCAAGCGCTGAAAGACGGAAAATAATTTATCAGCATATTCCATGTCAAAGCCTACGCCATTGTCTTTCACGGAGTATGTGATCATTCCTTTTTCTTTTTTGGAATTTATTTCGATGAGTGCCTTTTCTTTTTTAGAAGAATATTTTATGGCGTTCGAAATCAAATTGGTCATCACGTGTTTCATCAATGCTGCATCTGCGGTAACCGAAGGTAGATTACCTACTTTTACATAAGGCGAATAAACACCCGCAAACTTCAAATCTTCTAGCGCAGCTAGCGTTAACTGAGTCATGTTAATGGTAGATTTTGTAATTTCTTTTCTACCTAACCTCGAAAAAGTCAACAGGTCATCGATAAGGTTACCCATCGCTTTTGCGTTATATGTGATTTCAGAAATCAGTCGTTTTCCCTCATCGTCGAATTTCTCATGATAATCTTCTTCGAGTATGGTTGCATATCCGTGCATTGCACGAGCAGGTGAGCGTAAATCGTGCGCCACAGAATAAGAAAAGGCCTCCAATTCTTTATTTACTTCTTTTATACTGCTCTCTGCTATTGACAACTCATGGTTGACAGCGACCAGCTCTGCTGCACGTTTTTCCTTCTCTTCATTCTCAAAAAGAAGTTCCTTGTTAGCTAAAAGGAGTTCTGCTGCCCGTTTTTCTTTTTCTTCGTTAAGAAATACAAGTTCTTCGTTTGCGATGACCAGCTCTTCGTCCCGCTTTGCTTTTAGTTCTGTTTGAAATAGAAGTTCTTTATTGGCGACTAGGAGTTCTGCTGCCCGTTTTTCTTTTTCTTCGTTTTGAAATACAAGTTCTTCGTTTGCGATGACCAGCTCTTCGGCCCGCTTTGCTTTTAGTTCCGTTTGAAATAGAAGTTCCTTATTGGCGACTAGGAGTTCTGCTGCCCGTTTTTCTTTTTCTTCGT
>VFKM01000165.1 GCA_009885545.1 Flavobacteriales bacterium | reverse complement strand
GTTACAGCTGCAGGTTGTGCAAACGCTACGGCAACAGTTATTTTAACAGAGAATGTGGCAGCCAATGCCGGAACCGATGGCTCGACAACGGCTTGTGAATCCAGTGCATCAGCGATCGATCTTTTCAGTTTGATAGGTGGAGAACAAGCGGGTGGAACATGGTCACAGACAGCTGGTTCAGGAGGAACGTTTAACGCGGGTGCAGGAATATTTACGCCGGCAGTTGGTGCAATAACAAGTACTTTTCAATACTTGATCAATGGTTTAGCACCATGTGCGAACGACTTGAGTGTTGCTACCATCACGATCGTAACAGCACCAAACGCTGGAACGAACGGTTCTGTAAGTGTTTGTGAAACGGGTACACCGATCAACTTATTTAGCTCTTTGGGCGGTTCACCTTCAGCAACTGGAACCTGGTCTGGTGGTTTGATTGGAGGAAACTTGGGAACGTATGACCCAGCAACTTTTGTACCTGGAACATATACGTATACAGTTTCAGCAGTGGGTTGTTCGGATGCCGTTGCAACTGTATTAGTTACTGAATCTCTTGCTCCTGTTGCAGGTACAAATGGAAACGCGAATGTTTGTGAAACGGGCTCAACGATCAACTTAATCAACTCATTGGGCGGCACGCCATCAGCAACAGGGACATGGTCTGGTAGCCTTACCGGAGGAAACCTTGGAACTTATGATCCTTCAACTTTTACCCCTGGAACATATACTTACACAGTTACCGCTGCTGGTTGTGCGAATGCAACAGCAACAGTAACAGTAACGGAGACACCAGCTCCGAGTGCTGGAACCAATGGCAATGCGAATGTTTGTGAGAACGGTGCACCGATCGACTTATTCAGCTCATTGGGTGGTTCACCTGCAGCAACAGGAGCCTGGTCAGGAGGCTTGACAGGCGGTAATCTTGGAACCTATAATCCGATTTCAATGAGTCCTGGTACATTTACGTACACAGTTACCGCTCTTGGTTGCGCGGATGCGACCGCAACTGTTGCGATCACAGAGATAGCTGCACCGAATGCCGGATCGAATGGATCCTTGACACTTTGTACCGGCACAATACCAACGAATGCTCAGTTGTTCTCTACATTGGGAGGAACACCGGATGCAGGGGGAACCTGGAGTAATTCAGGATTAGTTTACACCTATACCGTTTCTCCGACTTCACCGTGTGCAATAGCTGCTACTTCAACTGTAACTATTACAGAAACATCGTTACCAATTGTACCTGCTGCATTTTCTGATACTTCATATTGTTCAGGAGATGCTATGGTTGATTTGAATGTGGTTGGTGGATCCGGGACATTCACTTGGTATTCTACTAATGCATTAACGAATATTATTGGTTCAGGGACAACGATCGCTCCAATAAATATACTTGGAACAACAATATATTATGTGACAGAAACGGTTTCCGGATGTCAGGGACCTGCAGATTCTGTGATGATCACGATCAATACATGTTCAGAACCAGAAGTGGAGATCGTTATTCCAACGGCATTCACACCTGATGGAGGAGACAACACTAATAATTATTGGCAGATACCAAACATTGATCAAAAGTACCCAAACAATAAAGTATTTATCTATAACAGATGGGGTAGTTTGCTATTTGAATCAACAAAAGGAGATTATTTTAATAATCAATGGGATGGAAAATATATGAATGAATTTTTGCCTGTTGGAAGTTATTATTACATCTTATACACAGATTATGAAAATTCAAATGACGCTCTCAATGGAATTGTGTCTATTATTAAGAATTAAAAGTTAAAGAAAAGCACTGAAATATATAGAAATAATACGTTTTAATTATAGACTAACACCACATTATCAATTAGATCAAAAGTCAATTCAATAGTTTTATCCAAGAAGCGAGCGGTGACTTTTTTGTTGATGTGGTCTATGTTTAGAACTGTTACTTCCATTATTACATCCGCCATTTCACCTTTTAATAATTTAAAAATCACTTCTTTTGCCGACCAAATAAGGTGTAAATCTATGTCTGATGACCATTCCGTTTCTTTTTCATTTAAGAAAAAGGATTTACCTGATGAAATAGTGCTTTTCGGGACTTGAATATCAATTCCAATGGGAATGTTTCCAATGTATAGAGCGAACCAATTGTTAGAGTGTGAGATAGAAATATTATATGGGGCAATTAATAGTTGAGGATCGCCTTTCGAACCATAACAAAAGTCAGTTGATTTAATATCAAGTATATTCAAAAGCTCATTGATAACTCGCTTTTCGAAAATTCGTTTTGGTTCTTTTGAAGTAGGTTCTTCAAAAAAAATAATAATTCGGCCGTTTGACGTATTTATTTCTTTAATTATCAAAATAGATTCTTTTTTAGCTTAAAAATTTTACGATTAAGTTATTTTTGTAATACGATGACGGCTGTTATACTTTTTGTAAAATTACTTCTAAAATATGTCATAAGATTAATCTTATTTGCGATTGAGCAAGTAATTGTCATTTTTCACTTAGCACTAATTTATTTAGTATTAAATGCTGAAATTGACATTCCGATAATAGAAGACATTAATGTAGGCAAACGCACTAAGATTGCAGAGAATCATTATGTTCTAAAAAATAATTATCTCAAGAAAAATGAATTCGGTGTATGGGAAATGTATATCGAAGGTGATCCTTATGAAAGAGGATTAATTTATGGTGAGCTGTCAAAAGAATTAATTCAAAGGCAAGAAGATATTTTTGTAGGTCAAATAAACGATTTCATACCTAGTAATTTCGCTCAACAATTCTTACGCTTGTTTATTGGAATGTTTATTTCGGAATTACCTAAAAATATTCCATTAGAAAATCAGCAAGAGATTTACGGTATTTCTAAATCCTTCTCAAGTCGATATGATTACATCGCTTCAAAGTATACACGAATCCTAAATTACCATGCAGCGCATGATATAGGCCATGCATTGAATGATTATAGCATGGTTGGTTGTACTTCTTTTGCATTAAAAGATGAAAAGACGTCCGATGGTAATTTGATGATTGGTAGAAATTTTGATTTTTATGTCGGCGATGAATTTGCAAATGATAAACTGTTACTTTTTGTGAATCCGACTGATGGTTATAGTTTTGCTTCCTATTCATGGGCTGGATTTACAGGTGTTGCTTCTGGACTCAATGAGAAAGGGTTGAGTGTTACAATTAATGCTTCTAAATCAGATTTACCGACAGGTGCGAAAATGCCGATTTCACTTTTAGCAAGAGAAATTTTACAATATGCTTCAACCATAGACGAAGCAATTGCGATTGCTAAAAAGCGCCACACTTTTGTTTCAGAAACACTAATGATTGGTTCTGCACGTGATAAAAAAGCAATTTTGATTGAAAAATCGCCGACTAAAGTTGGGGTATACGATTCTAAACAAAGTGAATTGGTTTGTTCAAATCATTATCAATCATCGACTTTTAAAAAAGACAAAATAAACATCGCAAACATAAAAGAAAGTGACAGCAAATTTCGATTTAACCGTGTGGGGGAATTATTAGCAGGAAAAACAAAGATGACAACAAATGATGTTTTGTCCATATTAAGAGATCAATATGGGTATAAACAAGATACCTTGGGAATGGGGAACCCAAGGGCTATTAATCAGTTAATCGCACATCATAGTGTGATTATATTACCTGAAAATTACATGTTCTTCATTTCAACAACCAACTATCAATTAGGTCAATTTATTGGATATGATTTAAAGAAAACATTTAGTTTGAAGAAAGGTACCATCACGAATAAACTGAGTGCTTCCACATTCTTGTTTTCTGATGAATACGAACAATTTAAATCCTTTAAAAAGACAAAAAAACAAATCAGTCAGTATGTGATTTTGGGAAGAGAGCTAAAACTCACCAGTAAGGAGATTAACGATTTCATAAAGAACAATAAGGAATCATATGTGACCTATGAAATGTTAGGTAAGTATTATCTAAGAAAAGAAAATTTCAAGGCTGCTCATAAAATGTTTACGATTGCGCTCACGAAAGAGATGGCTTCATTGAACATAAAGAAGGAACTGGAAATTTTAAAAAAGAATTGTCAAAATAAAAAGAAGTAATGCAAACTCAACAATTAGTTCCTAAGGCATTGAAGCAAACATTAACGTATGTGTTGCAAAATTCTAGTTTTTACAAAAAAACACTTAATGGGTTAATTGATAATGTTGAGGATATTAGCTTTAGCGAATGGAAAAAAATACCTTTTACTCACAAAGACGACATCTCAGAAAATAATCTAGATTTTTTAGCAGTTCCAATGTCAGAAATTGCCGACATGGTCACTACTTCTGGGACAATGGGAGATCCAGTTACGATTTATTTATCACGATCTGATTTAAAAAGATTAGCTATAAATGAAAGAGATTCTCTTTCACTTGCTGGAGTTAAAGAAGGGGATTTGGTTCAATTGACAACAACAATGGATCGCCAATTTATGGCCGGTATAGCCTACTATTTAGGAATTCAAGAGCTTAAAGCAGGAATAATTCGAATAGGACCTGGATTACCAGAGCTTCAATGGTCTTCAATACTTAAATACAAACCTAGAGTGCTAATTGCTGTTCCAAGTTTTATTTTAATCTTAATTGATTATGCAAAAAAGAACGGAATTGACCTTGCTGCAAATTCTGTTGAAACGATTGTTTGTATAGGGGAATCAATTAGAGATGATGAATTTAATTTAAATGTCCTTGGTCAACGGATTACTAATGATTGGGAAGTGAACCTATACTCTACGTATGCGTGCACTGAAATGGCAACTGCGTTTACAGAATGCCATGCACAACAAGGGTGTCATTTGAATGAAAACTTACTGTTTCTAGAAGTCCTAGACGAAGATGGAATTGAAGTAGGAGATGGGGAAGAAGGGGAGATTGTTATTACTACAATTGCAACAACAGGAACCCCATTAGTAAGATATAAAACAGGTGACATTGCAAAACGATTCACACAAAAATGTTCGTGTGGAAGCACTTCTCCACGATTAGGACCAATTGTGGGACGAAAAAATCAAATGATAAAATTCAAAGGGACAACAATCTTTCCTCAAACGATTTACGATATTTTTGACGTAATTGAAGAGGTTATTTGTTTCAAAGTGATTGTTTCGAAAGATGAATTACATAATGATTTAATTACCATTCTTTTACAAAAAGAATTAATTGACACGTCGATTCATAAAACGATTATTGAAAAATGTCAATCGCGATTAAAAGTGATTCCTTCTTTTAAATTTGAGCCACTTGAAACAATACAAGCTCAAGTCTATAAAAAGAATTTACGAAAACCTGAAAAGATAGTATTTATATAAAAGTTGGAAGAAAAACCTTCTGACCTTTTTAATTCATTTACATCTCAATAATTTTTGCCAAGGTATTTAATACTTTTCCATGTTTTTTAACAAATGGGTTTGATTCATCCCAAACATATCCAGCAAGTACTGAACAGATTTGACGTTTCATATCCTCGTTCGTCTTGTCCGAAAAGAAAATTGTTTGCAAGGTACCGTCATACCACCCATTAACATAACTTCTAAATACATCTATTCCTTTCTTCAATTCCGTACTATAATCATCAAAATTTACTTCTTCTCCTTTTAGGTGTCGGCTAACTATTGTTGCTGCTTTATAACCAGATGATATTGCTAATGTAACTCCTGAACTAAAAATAGGGTCTAAAAACTCTGTACTATTTCCACAAAGGATATAACCCTCACCATGTAATTGATTAACGGAAACAGCATAATTCAAAATAACCCTTGGCTCGAATTTATATTCAACATTCGCATATCTACCGGATAATCCAGGAAACTCTGCCACCAATTGCTTAAATTCTTCTCCATCGTTTTCAGAATACTGCTTAATAATGGATGCGCCTCCTACAATTCCTACTGATGCAGTTCCATCTGAAAATGGAATTGACCAAATCCAGCATGTATTATTGTTGAAAGCATGAATAAAAATATTTCGTCCGTCTTCTTCTGTTCGTTTACTATCATCGAAATGTGAAAAAATCGCACCTCTTTCTGGTGTTTGAACTTTTACTTCTAAATCGAACATACGAGGTAAAACACGACCGTATCCACTTGCATCCACAACAAATCGAGACGTTAAATTTATCTCTTCTTTTTGAGCATTTAAATATTTCACCTTTTGCTGAGATGGACCATTTTCAACAAGTAATACTTCAGCATTGAATTCAACATCAGCTCCTTTTTTTGCTGTTTCTTTGGCCAAAGCATTATCGAAGTCTGCTCTTTTCACTTGAAAAGTGTAATCCCACCCTTTCGTATATTGATCCTGAAATAGAAAATCACATCGTTGTTCATTTTGATAAAAACAAGCGCCAGTTTTTATTTGAAATTTTTGATCTTCAACACACTTCAATAAATCTAATTCGTCCAAATAATCCATTGAATGTGGCAATAAACTTTCACCAATTACAAACCTAGGAAATTCCATTTTCTCAAGAATTTTCACCGTAAATCCTTCTTTCATAAGTTTACAAGCAGCAACTGTTCCAGCTGGGCCAGCACCAATTATTACTATATCAAAATCATTTTTCATACTCATTTATTTCTTTTATTACGTCCAAGTGATTTACAAAATTAAAACATGTCACAAAAGCACCAATAGTAGCGCCTAATATTCCGTGAAATATTATATTTTGTCCAGTTAAGTATAGATTAGGAATTCTTGTTTTTGAATTGATAGTAGTTCCAACCGGATTATTGAAATCCTTCTTAATGCCATATAGAGAGCCTTCAGGCGTGCCAACATAATCTCTATAAGTCAAGGGTGTAGAACTATAAACATTTTTTATACATGCTCTAAAACCAGGAAATCTTGTTTCCATTCTTTTCACGATTTGTTCTTCTTTTTCTTTTTTGAATTGAATATATGCTTCGTCTCTTTTAGATGGGCTAATGGTTGTGTTAAATGTTTCTTCCCATTCTTTAACTTCGTCAAGTGTCATATAGCACATTACACATACCGAATCCGCAAATTCATCATTTTTTGATGACGTTGGTGTACAAACATATAATGTGTGGGGCCAATTTTCAGAACGATCGTTGATTGAATTCCAGCAATCATTTGAATAATGGTCATAAATATTGTAATTAATGTATGGAAATGATTTTTCCTTAAGAGAAAAATAGACCATTAAAGAGGAAACAGTATTTTCTAATTTTTGAACTCTATCCCTATAAGCAGGTCGAAATTTATCCTTTCCAAAAACATCTATAGTAATAGAAGGGTGCATGTTTGAAATGAAATTTTTCGCACGGTATTGAGTAGTGTCGGAACAAACTACTGTCGATATTTTTTTGTCCTCCCCGTAAGTCGCGCCAACTACTTCTTTTCGTTTTAGAATATCACCGCCATATTTCCTAAGTTCCTGAACCAACAATTTTGCTATTTGAGATCCTCCATCAACAAGACGATAGCTTCCTTTTATATAACTATTCATTATTAACGCTACTACATAAAGTGGTGTTGAATGTTGATCGCCCGCATATAAAGGTCCTGAGCCAAGAAGTACTGATCTAAGTACTGTATTTTCCGTTAAAGAACTTACATAATCCCAAGCACCAAGTGAAAGTATTTCTGGGTTAGTGTAATAGGTTTGTTCCTCACCAATTTCTAAATTATACAGTGGAAAAAAATCGCATATTTCTTTTAGTTTTTCGCAAAAAGCTAAAATAGCATTTTCTTCTTCTGGAAATTGTTGGATTAATTGCGACGTAAAAGAGTCATATCCTTGACCATGTGGATACGATACACCGTTAGGCATTCTTATTAAATCAAAACAATCCCGATCTAAGGACTTTAATTTGAGGGAGTCATAAATTCCTAGGTATTTAAACATTCGGTAAAGATTCTCACCTGGGTCTAATCCTCCTATATAATGAACACCTGTATCAAATATACATTTGTCGCGGCTGAAAACTTGTAATGCTCCACCGATTTGATTGTTTTTTTCCAAAACAAGCACTGAAAAGCCATTTTTAGCCAAAACTACAGCTGATGAAAGCCCTCCAATTCCACTTCCAACAATTACAAAATCATATAGTTTATCCTGAATCATTAACCTAATTTTTCCGTAAGATTATTAAAGCATTCGATGTCGTTTTTGAATGCTTGATAATTTCTATTTTCAATTTTTTGTCTTTTGCAAATTCATTCATTTGAGCCTCAGAAATAAATTCTAAAGGATTTTCTGATTTGTTGAAACCAAAAATCTTTGTAGAAAGTACTTCAGTTAGTTTCGTCATTTTATGTGATTTTTGGTCGTCTTTTAACCCGTCACGAATAAAAATAATACCGTTATCATTTAAATTTAACTCAATATTCGTCAATATTTTTTGTTGATCCTCAAAAGATACATAATGCAAGACGTCATTTAAAAAAACAACATCACATTTTTCGATTTCCTGCGTTCTTAAATCATTACAAAAGAATTTTATTTCATCAGATAATTTCACACAATGATTCGCTACATCAATTTTATCTTTATCGTAGTCAATACCAATAATTTGGCGGGAGGGATCTCTATAATGTAAATAATAACCAAGATACCCATATCCACAACCGAAGTCATAAATTATTTTTCGATCGTTAATTAACGTTTCATAATAAGCAAAGTTTTTCTTTTCTAATTTCCATTTAATCCTGACATACCATTCTAGGATTGGTCCCTTTAATAAATAGTTTTTAATGATTTTCGGTTCCCAGAAATTAACACCAGCCAGTTCTTTGTGCCAGTGAATCATTCCAGATATCATTGAATTTTTTGTATGTTTCGTTGTCTCAGAGTAATTGGCGTTTTCATTATATGGAATTAAGTCAAGCGCTTTAACAATTAGATGCCCACGGTTAAATAAAATGTCATTTTTTGGATTTACTTCCCTAACACCAATTAATATTATAGGTTGAATATCCAATTTTAATTCTTGAGCAAGATAAAAAGCCCCCTTGTGAAAACGATTCATTTCACCATCAACACTTCTTGTCCCTTCAGGGAAAATAACGATTGAATAACCTTCATCAATTCTTTTTTGAATCTCAATTAAATTCATTGAAGCGCCTTCCTTGGCATATGGGAATCCAGCATAGCGAATGAATATTCCAAAAACAGGTGAATTGTAAACCCAACTTTTAACCATAATTAGGGTTTTTGGATGAATCATTAGCACGAGTAAAATATCAAGAAAAGAACTGTGGTTAGCGACAATGATTTTTGGTTTACTGAAATCAATGTTTTCAATATGAATACGTTTTGTAATATGAAAGCCAAGGTAAATAACGGATTTAGTCAATTTTGAAATAACAAAATTAAGGAATGCCCGTTTTTTTACTTTTTTAATAGGCAAAGGAAAAAGAATAAAAATCAAAAAGAGACTTAGAACAATACTGCCAATAAAAAAGTAGCTGAAAAGAAATATACTGTAAACCAAAGTGAAAAAAGTAATTGGATTAAGATTTTTCTTAATTCGTTTAAATACAAATAGGTTAAAAATATAAGGCTGAAGAAAAAGTGTAATAAACATAATTGTGGAAATCCCAACTATACTTATCAAAGCAATCGAGTTTATTGCAGGATGTTTGGCAAAAAGTAAAACCCCAGTTCCAAAAATTGTTGTTAATCCAGATAAAACTATTGCAGATCGATAAGATTTATATGAGGTGCTTCCTGTGCGATATTGCTGTATTAATCCATCTGTCGTAAATATACTGAAGTCATCCCCTAGACCAAAAATAAATGTCGTTATTACAATGTTTACAAAGTTGAATTGAATATTAAAGAAACTGGTAATTCCTAAAATCCAAATCCAACCAAGAACCAATGGTAGAAACGCAAATAATGCAAGTTCAATTCTTCCATAAATTAATAAAAGAGTAATGAAAACTAACAACGCGGAAAAAATAAGTAAAAAATTGAAATCACTTTGAACAGAATTAAGCATGAGTTCAGTCATCTCAGAAATATCCAAAATATATACGTTTGGAATCGTTTTCAACATGGATTTACATTCCTTTAAATTCTCTCGATTCAGAACAATACTAGTAATAAAAGTGTGTTTACCATTTTTGAAGTAACTAAACTTTGATAATCCAATTTCTTCAACTAATTCTTGACCTTCAGAAGGGTTAAATGTGGTTTTTTCTATCCATTTATAGAAAGGATTAAATGCGTTTTTAGATAAATTAAGAGGTTGTGAAGCTTCTGATATTTGACTCTTTAATAAATCATCTTTAGTTTCCCAAAAGGAAAACCATTTTGCGTATTGGGAATTTATTTTCTTGGTGGGAGGTAAATACGGTGCAGTTGAAATTAATTCAGAAACAGTTAATTTTTCACGATTACTAATAATAGAATCATAAACTTGATAATTTAATTCTTTCCCTTTTTCATATGATTCTTGGGTCGTAATAACATAAAACTTTTTTTCTTCTCCTGGGTTTATTCCTGTAAAAAAGTCTTCCTTTTTTTTCAATTCTTCAGAATGAAAAGATAAGTTATTAAGGTCTGCATCAAATGAGATATTTAAACCAGTTAAAAAGGATAAACACGTAACCACACCAACAAAAACAAAACCAAGGCGCAAAATCACTTTCGGCATTTTTTTGTTTTTCGTTTGCATTATGGCTGTAGGAATTTTTAAGTTCAACAATGCAAATATCACTGGTTGAAATAGCAAAGTGTAAATAACTGAGCCTAATAAAGTGAACAACGCAATTAATCCAAAATTTTGGAGAATAACAGATTCAGCAAAAAGCAAAGCTGCCAATGCTGCAACTGTAGTGAAACTTCCAACAATCATAGGCGAACTAATTTCCTTTATCGTTAGAAGTAAATCGCCTGTATGTTTAAAATGTGTGAAAAAATGGAAGGTATAGTCGAGCACTATTCCTATAAGCACAGAAGATGTCGCCAATGAAATGGCACTGATATTTGGTTCTAAATAACCCACCATGCCCATTCCACTTAGTAATCCAAAAAGTGCAGGAAGAACAAAAAAGAAAGGCGCTAGAATACTTCGGTAATAAATTACAAGGAGCAGAAGAATTAACCCAATACTCAAAATACTCGTTAAATAAGTATCGGCTTTTACTTGATTTGCATTTTCTACAGCAATTTGAAAAGTGCCGAAATAATCAAAGTTTATATTCGACGACTTGTTTTTGATTTTTTTGAAGTGCACTAAGTCAAGATTCAGCTCGTTTAACTTCTTTATGTCTTTGGAATCACCAATGATAGAAGCAAAAAACAAAATGCGCTTTTCATTTTTTGTATAAATCAATCCATCTTTTACGGTATAGGATTGCTTGCCTTGTTCTGGTTTAATTTTTTCTAATTCTTTAAATGTTAAACCCAAAGGATCTAAAGCAAACAAGCTCTTTAAGAAAAAGCCATTACCCCCTGAAAGTTTTTCAGAAACTCCCTTTAGAATTAAATTAATTGAGTCTTTGTTTAATTTTTTTTCAATTTCGATATAGTCTTTATCATTGAAATTGAGAACAGCTGATTTTTGTAAAAAGTTGATAAGCTTCTTTTCATTTACATTTCTATAAATTACAATCTCGTCTATTCTACCGTTAAATTTTGAGGTTAATTCAGTATTTAATTTGTCAAGTTCTTCTTCAAGTATATCTATGTCATCATGCGCATCAATCGAAAAAATTATTTGCTTGTTAATTGCGTTCTCTTGAATTATGGTATTGAATTTTTTGTATTCTTTACTTTTTGGAAAAACAGAATACAAATCTTCATTTATGTTTAATTGAAAAAATCCATTTACTAAAAACAAGACAATTCCTAAAAACAAAGTCAAAAATAACCAAGGCTTTGAGATTAAATATCGAACAATATTTGAGAATAATTTACCCATTACAAGAATTGCTCATTTTTGATTGACATGTTTTCGTCGAAGTTAAAGCCAAGTTTTAGGATATTTTACAAGTTTATCATATTCTTCCTTATTTAGATCTTTAAGAACCATAAGGCTAGCATTATATGCTGCTTTAACTGCAATTGGGACTCCGCCGCCAAGTTCTGCCCAATGCCCGCCAATAAAAATGTTTTTAACCGGAGCTTTATAATGGGCAACTTTAGATTTCATATTGACTTTTCCTGGTCTTGTACCCATCATAGATCCATCTTTATTATGGGTATATCGGTGATACGTAATTGGTGTTGCAACCTCGTAGAAAAGTATATGTTTACGAAGATCTGGGCATATTTGATTTTCTATTCGCTCAAAAATAATTTGTGCAAATTCGTCTTTCAATTTTTTATATTCTTCAGTTCGCACAAATTCTCCATTTGAATTAATTGTTGTTTTCCAATTATCTTCATACATCATCCAAGCCGGAACGAAAATATTTAATGTGCCCATGTTTTCTGGAGCAAGTGTTTTATCTCGAACAGTTGGTGCTAAAATACTAATGAAGGATTTATGTGGATCACCAGATAAATGTTCAGATCTAATTGTTTCTTCATTGAAAATATACAACATTACATCTCCAAAACCGAGTGATTCTGCTGTGCAATTTAGTGCTATTGAAATGGTCAATGACGAACTGTATAGTTCTGAATTGTCCATTGTCTTTTTAATCTTTTGAGGAACAGCAGAAGGCGGTAATAATTTGTTGTAGACAGTGTCTACATCACACGCTGCAATTAAATGGGTTGCAGTTAATGAATATTCTTTGTGTCTTTTTTTATACGTGACACCGCGAAATTCATTGTTTTCAATGTCAATTTTAACTACCTCGCCACTGAGAATAACTTCAGAACCATTCTTGGCTATTTTTGACTCTAGCCATTCTGGGATCACTTTACTTCCTCCAATTGGTGGATTTTGATAATCTTGATTATATGCCCAAGCGATAGGAAACAAGCATGATAAAAGATCCTGTTCTGAACAAAATAAGCTCAACATTCTTTCATCCTTGAAAAATTTCTTTAGTCCTTTTTTAACTCCCTTGTCACCACTGTATAAAGCATATTTAATTATTGGAAAAATTATGCGTAATTGTTTTAAGCTAAATGTCCATTTTCGGATACCGCCCATTGCCTCGTGAGTAATAAAAAATTGAGGAAATTTATTTGAAACAACAGCAACTTTCTGTGCAGCTTTAAAAAATTTTTCAATTCCTTTTTCTTCATGTGGAAAATCACGTATTAATTGACTTTTTAATATTTCTGGATTGTTGGTTAAAACAAATTCATAATCACTTGTGATGTGTTTGTGAATTGTTTTCATTGTTATTGGTTTAGGGAAATCTTCACCTATGTATTCAAAAACTTTCGTAACGGTTCCATTTTCACCACATTGATTCAACCAATGAATCGCTGTGTCAAAAACAAAACCTTTTCGATCAAAGCCTTGTAAATATCCTCCAATAAGATAATGTCGCTCCAGTACACATACTTTAAGCCCTGATTTTGAGAGGAGTGCAGCAGCTGTTAGACCGCTTATTCCTGCTCCAATAATAATTACATCAAAATCTTTGTCTGCCATACGCTCCAAAGATAATAAAACGTACATAATTTAAGAATGAAAAAAGAGTGATAGGGCTTTTTGATGCAAAAAAAAATGCTATATTTGGGACTTCAAAAATAAAAATTTTTATACCTCACTTTAAATTAGTCTGAACTAACCTAAATGAAAGCGATTACAGCACTTTACGAGGCTCAAAAGATTGTTTTTAGCCCTTTCATTTTTCAAGCAGTATATTCTATGCTGGAGTTAGGAATAATGGATGTTTTGAATGATTCCAAAGAAGGTTTGGATTTTGATGAGATCTCTGTACAAACGAATGTTTCAAAATATGGTGTTACTGTATTGGTCGAAATGGCTGAAACAGCTCAAATAGTTGAAGAGGTTACTCCAGGAAAATTTACACTTTCAAAAATTGGTTATTTTATTCTAAGGGATGAAATGACACAGGTAAATTTGAAGTTTACACAAGATGTTTGCTATCAAGGATTATTCTTTTTAAAAGATTCAATTACTGAAGTTGCACCTAAAGGATTAAAAGTTTTTGGTGAATGGAAAACAATTTATGAGGGCTTATCGGAATTACCAGTAGAGGTTAAAAAATCGTGGTTTGACTTTGATCATTATTATTCTGATAATTCTTTTTCAGATGCTCTGGCTATAATTTTTAAGAACAATCCGAAATTGATTTATGACATTGGTGGCAATACTGGAAAATGGGCAATAGCAAGCACAAAGTTTGACAGTAATGTGCAAGTAAAGATTTTTGATTTGCCGGGTCAATTGAAAGTTGCTAAATCAAATATCGAGAAAATTGAAGAAATAAAAAATCGAGTTTCTTATCATGAAATTGATTTATTAAACCCCTCTTCAGTTATTCCAGAAGGTGCAGATGTTTATTGGATGAGTCAATTTCTAGATTGCTTTAGTGAAAGTGAAATTGAATCGATCTTACTTAAAATCAAAGCTAATGCAAAGAAAGACTCCACCATTTTTATAATGGAAACTTTTCTTGATGATCAAAAATTTCCAGCTGCGAAATTAAGTTTAGCGGCAACGTCATTGTATTTTACTGCAATGGCAAATGGAAACAGTAGAATGTATTCATCAAGTACATTAAAATATATAATAGAAAAAGCAGGATTAGTTTGTGTAAACGAACATAATTTGCACTTAGATAGTTTTCATACAATTTTAGAAGTAAAACTATTTTAAATTGGTTATTGGCATGAGTATAGGTAAAATAGATTTAATTGACATCGAAAATATAGCTCTAAATCTTCAAAAATTAGAGTTAAATGATTCCATTAAAAATCAAATAAATAAGTCATTTACGTTCTTAAAGGATTTTTCAAATGATAAAATTATCTATGGAATTAATACTGGTTTTGGGCCAATGGCTCAATTTAAAATTGATGATGATAAATTAAACCAACTTCAATATAACTTAATTCGCAGCCACTCTTCTGGTTTAGGAAAACCAATTGATGATGAAAGTGTTAGAGCTGTGCTTGTTGCGAGAATTAATAATTTTCTTCAAGGTAATTCTGGAGTTAGTTATGGAGTCATTGAACAATTGAAGAACTTTTTGAATTATGAAATCTATCCGGAAATTTATGAGCATGGTGGAGTAGGCGCAAGTGGAGACTTGGTGCAATTGGCTCATTTAGCTTTAAATTTAATTGGTGAAGGTTTTGTTCGTTACAAAGGTGTTAGAAGACCAACAGCCGAAGTGTTAAAAGAATTATCAATCGAACCATTAAATATTCAATTGAGAGATGGTTTAGGGTTAATGAATGGTACATCTTGTATGACAGGACTTGGAGCGATTAATTTAATTTATTCATACCGTCTACTAAACTGGGGAATCACATCATCAGCAATAATAAATGAGATTGTTGAATCATATGATGATTCTTTTTCAGAGGCCCTTAATAAAGTGAAACACCATCCTGGACAAATGTATGTTGCTAAAGAGATGCGAGATTTATTAAAAGGCAGCGATTTAATTAAAAAAAGAGAAGAGTTATTTTCTGATAATGATGTCCTTCAGCAAGTAAAGTTTAAGAAGAAAATCCAAGAATATTATTCAATTAGATGTGTCCCTCAAATTTTAGGACCAGTTAAAGAAACGTTGGATGTTGCCAGGAAGATTGTTGAAAATGAAATGAATTCCACCAATGACAATCCTGTTATAAGCATAGAAGATCAAAATGTTTATCACGGTGGAAATTTCCACGGTGATTATATATCTTTAGAAATGGATAAAGTCAAATTAGTTGTGACTAAAATGACGATGTTGGCAGAAAGACAATTGAATTTTCTTTTGAATAATAATCTAAATGACCAATTTCCAGCTTTTTTGAATAAAGGAGTTTTAGGACTTAATTTTGGAATTCAAGGAATGCAATTTACGGCGACATCAACAACAGCTGAAAGCCAAATGTTATCAAATTCAATGTACGTTCACAGTATTCCAAATAATAATGACAATCAAGACATTGTTAGTATGGGAACAAATAGCGCGGTCATTACAAAGAAGGTGATTGATAATGGTTTTCAAGTAATGGCTATTCACATGATTGCTGTTTGTCAAGCAATTGATATACTTACACCAGAACAAAAAGATAAACTTTCTCCTAAAACTATTGAAATATATACTTCTATTAGGAAAGTAATGCCAATGATAAAAGAAGATATTGCACAATTTGAAAATATTCGTAATATTATTGAACTTTTAACTAAAACCACTACTCAATTATGAAATGTGCATTAATTACAGGTGCTTCAAGAGGAATTGGAAAGGCAATTGCAATGCAATTATCGGCAGATTTGAAGTTGCATATCATCATAAATTATTCTTCTAATAAAGAAGCTGCGTTGGAAACAAAATCAGCTATTGAGAGCCTGGGTGGTAGTGCAGAATTATTACCATTTGATGTTAAAAATAGTGAAGAAGTAAATCTTGCCATTACTTCTTGGATGGCAGCTAATACTGATAAAAATATAGAAGTTTTAGTAAATAACGCTGGAATTACTAGAGATAATTTATTCCCTTGGGTAACAGAAAAAGATTGGGATGATGTAATGAATACATCGGTGAAAGGAATGTATAATTGCACGCAAGCTGTTATTACAAAAATGCTGAGAAACCGTTCTGGAAGAATAATCAATATTGCTTCTTTAAGCGGATTAAAAGGTGTTCCTGGGCAAACAAATTATTCTGCTGCAAAAGGAGCTATGATAGCAGCTACAAAAGCATTGTCACAAGAAATAGCAAAAAGAAATATAACAGTTAATGCAATTGCTCCTGGTTTTATTATTTCTGATATGACAGCAGATTTTGATGAAGCAGAGTTTAAAAAAATGGTGCCAGCAAATCGTTTCGGAAAAGCTGAAGAAGTAGCACATTTAGCAAGCTTTTTAGCTTCTGATAAGGCAGCTTATATAACAGGTGAAATCATTAATATAAATGGTGGAATATATTCTTAATTGATGGAAAATAGGGTTGTAATCACTGGTATCGGTATTTATTCTTGCATTGGTGAGAATTTAACGGATGTGTTGGATTCTTTAAAGAATGGGAAAAGTGGAATTATATATGATCCTATTCGAAATGATTTTGGATATAGGTCTAGTCTGACAGGATTTGTAAAAGATCCAGATTTGAAACCATTTCTTTCAAGAAGAGAAAGGATGGGAATGCATCAACCTGCAATGTTTGCTTATATGTCTACGAAAGAGGCACTTGAAAATTCTAATTTGGATGTTGACTTTCTAGAGAAAAATGAAACTGGTATCATTTTCGGAAATGATTCTACAGCCGGAGCAGTTATTGAAACAATTGATAAAGTGCGTGAGAAAAAAGATACTACCTTAATTGGAAGTGGTGATATTTTTCAAAACATGAATTGTACTGTAAACATGAATCTGTCGACAATCTATAAATTGAAAGGAATTAATTTAACATTGTCAGCAGCTTGTGCATCTGGTTCTCATTCTATTGGAATGGGATATTTATTAATTAAACAAGGTCTTCAAGAAAGAGTTATTTGCGGGGGAGCTCAAGAAATAAATATTTTCGCCATGGGAAGTTTTGATGGTTTGGGAGCATTTTCAATTAACCAAGACCAACCTCAAAACGCTAGCCGTCCTTTTGATAGAGACCGTGATGGACTTGTGCCTTCTGGTGGAGCAGCTACAGTGATAATTGAATCTTTGGAATCTGCATTAAAGCGAAATGCACCAATTTACGGTGAGATAGTGGGTTATGGTTTTTCATCAAATGGGGATCATATATCAAACCCAAATTTTGATGGACAATTTAGATCATTGAATATGTCGTTAAAACATGCTGGAGTGAATCCTTCAGAAATTGATTATATCAACGCACATGCTACTTCAACTATAGTTGGTGATAAAACAGAAGCACAAGTTATTGCTGACGTTTTTGGATCGAAAATTCCTGTAAGTTCAACGAAAAGTATGACAGGGCATGAATGCTGGATGGCTGGAGCAAGTGAAATTGTTTATTCTTTATTGATGATGAATAATGATTTTATTGCCCCAAATGTTAATTTTGAGAATCCTGATGAAGATTCTCAAAAAATAAATGTTGTTCCAGAATACACTGAAAAAAGGATTGACTGTTTCCTTTCCAATTCTTTTGGTTTTGGAGGAACAAATTCATCCTTAATAATAAAAAAATACAAATCTTAATTACCGTTTAAAATGGAAAGACCAGAGATTATAAGCGTTACAAAAAAGTTTCTTTCAGAAGAATTTGAAGTAGATATCAATACAATAAAAGATGATGGAAATTTAAGAGAAACTTTAGATTTAGATAGTCTTGATTACGTTGATTTAGTTGTCTTAATTGACGAACATTTAGGATTTAAACCAACTGCAGAGGATTTTAAATCTGTTGAAACGTTTAATGATTTTTACAATCTTGTTGAACAAAAATTAATGAATGCCTAAATCCACAAATCAAAAGTGGGACGGAAAAACAAAAGGATCACTTTTAGGCTATAAATTTTTTGTTTTTTGCATCAAATTTTTTGGAATTTGGATTTCGTATTTCTTTTGTATTTGGGTGGCAACATATTTTGTTCTTTTTTCAAGAAAAAACAGAAATGGGCTAATTAACTTCTACCAAGTTGGATTTGGATTATCTAAAAGAAGAGCACTATTAAATTCTATTAGAACTTTTAACGTTTTTGGAAGAGTACTGATCGACCGAATTGCTTTAAAAACGAACAAAAGGAAATTTTACACCCATAGTTTTGATAATGAACAGGCCTTAAAAGATATAAATGAAAATAGAAAAGGTGGTTTTCTGTTTTCAGGGCATATTGGAAACTGGGAGAATGCAAGTAATTTAATTGGAGAAAGGATAACTTCACAAATTAACGTACTAATGCTAGATGAAGAAGTGGAGAAAATTAAATCGTATCTTACTGAATCTACAGAAGATAAAAAATTCAATTTGATACCATTAAAAAATGATATGTCACATTTAGTTCTTATTCATCAAGCATTAAAGAGAAACGAATTAATTGCATTGCACGCTGATCGAATTATGGAAGGAAATAAAACTTTTGATATTAAATTTTTAAAGGGTGTAGCAAAATTTCCCGCTGGACCTTTTATTATGGCATATAAATTCAAAGTTCCAATTACCTTTGTTTTTGCTGTTAAAGGAAAAGGAACTCATTATAACTTATGTGCAACAACACCAATTTTGGATTATAATTCACCAGAAGAGATTGCCACTGCCTATGTTTCAAAATTGGAAGAAATGGTAATTTCAAATCCTACACAATGGTTTAATTTTTATGATTATTATGCTAGTTGAAAAAGTAAATATAAAAACGTATATACCCCAAAGAGAGCCATTCATAATGATAGATTCGTTACTTCAAGCAAACGAAACAGGATTTTTAAGCTCATTTTTAGTTGAAGATGATAATTTATTTATTGACAATAATGTTTTGTCTGAAAGCGCAATCGTAGAGAATATTGCACAAACCTGTGCTGCTGGTTTTGGTTATTTGAGTAGCCTGGAAGTTGAAGCAGAAGCTCGCTTGGGCTTTATCGGTGCTATTACTAAATTAGAGGTATATAATGAAGTAACGGCGAATACTTTAATTGAAACTCAAGTGACTATATTAAGCACTTTTGAAAGTATTCACTTAATTGAAGGTATAGCTCGAACGTCAAACACTGATTTAATCAAATGTCAAATGAAAATTGTTCTAGCATGAAAATTCTTGAATCTTCAATAAATATTGATGTTAGGT
>VFKM01000138.1 GCA_009885545.1 Flavobacteriales bacterium | reverse complement strand
TAGCGGAATTAACATCTGTGATTATACCGTTCGGTCCTATTGTAACGAGAGGGTCAAGGCTTGCTTCAATTAAGCTACGTGCATAATGGGATGAATATTTTTCTTTATCTTCTTTAAACAAATCAGATTCCATTTTAGTATTCATAAACTCAGACTTCTGGTTTAAATGAATGCCGCAATTCTCCAATAAAATATTCGAATCTCCTTTTTTTGACATGCTATTTTGATTGATAATGTGTTGAGAATATATTACCGAGCAAAGGTATATTCAAGGACAAATACACGTGTTACATAATATTTTAAATAGGTTACATTATTCATAGAAGAATATCCAAAAGAACTTCATGAAAATCTCTACCAACTAATTTTTCATTTGCGATAGTGTCACTTATGGACTATACCGAATGTTGGTGTTGAAACAGTTTCAAAGAAACGCCCATCAACAGCGCTTTGTGTGAATTACGTAACCTTTTTTGAAAATACTGTAAGAGACTTAGATACTAAGATGATCAACTTTGCTATGTTGTGAAAATGTAAATAAAAACCAAAAAAATAAATCAAATGAACACAAACAGACTTTCTAAGACAATTACAGCTGCATTGAATGTACAAATGACAAAAGAAGCGCACGCAGCGCAAATATATTTGTCTTATGCAGCATGGGCAGACAAGCAAGGATTCAGTGGTACAGCCAATTTTCTTTTCAAACATGCTCATGAAGAGCGCAACCACATGATGAAAATATTGGAATACATTTTAAAAAGAGGAGCCGAAGTTGTAGTAACAGCTGTTCCCGCTCCACTCAAGAATCCGACAAGTATACACGACTGTTTTAAAAATGTATTTGAGCAAGAAGTGGAGAACACAAAAGCAATTTATAAAGTGGTTAAAATGAGCAAGGAAGAGGAAGATTGGGCTACCTGGAATTTCATGCAGTGGTTTGTGCAAGAGCAAGTGGAAGAAGAAACACTTTCTATGAATTTATTGAATAAAATAAAAATTGCTGGAGGCGAGAAAATAAACGGTGATGCACTATATTCATTTGACAAGGATATGGGAAAAGATGCTGGTGAAGTGATTCCTGCACAAGATGTAACAACTGTGAATCCCTGAATTTAAGACAACAACTTTTCGGTTAAAACGAAATAAAAAAATGATTTTGAAAATTTAATAATAACCTTAAAAAATAATAATACCATGAAAATCTTAATTGTATTAACATCCCATAGTAAATTGGGAAATACGGATAAAAAAACCGGTTTTTGGATTGAAGAATTCACAACGCCTTATTACGCTTTGGCTGATGTGGGAGCAGAAATCACTATTGCCTCACCAAATGGAGGACAGCCGCCTGTTGATCCTTCAAGTGAATTAAAAGAAGCTCAAACAGCATCAACAGAACGCTTTTTTAAAGATACCGTGCTCGTTGACAAAGTAGCACATTCCTTAAAACTGAGAGATGTAAACCAAGCGGATTACGATGCCGTTTTTTATCCAGGTGGACATGGTCCATTATGGGATTTAGCAACCGATAAGAACTCAATTCATTTAATCGAAGGGTTTTATAATCACCAAAAACCGATTGCATTTGTGTGTCATGCACCTGCTGCTTTAGTAAATGCAAAAGCGATAAATGGAGAACCACTTGTTAAAGGAAAGCACCTTACTTGTTTTTCGAACACCGAAGAAAAAGGAGTTAAGCTAACAGAAATTGTCCCGTTTTTATTGGAAGACGAACTTGTAAAGCATGGTGCCCATTATTCCAAAGGTGATGATTGGACATCTCATGTTATGCAAGATGGTTTATTAATAACTGGTCAAAACCCAGCTTCTTCTCTTGCTGTTGCTGAATTACTTTTAAAAACACTAAAAGGAGAATAAAATAAGTAGAGACGAAAGCTGGAAGCGTGATCCTTTATCCATTTACATAATGGAACGCTCCTGTAAGTATCTCTTGTTACCAAAAACATATCAATGGATAACCTTTGCAATGCGAAGGTTATTCATTTTTAAGTCTATACCCAACTCCTCCCTCCTTTTCCCAAACACCCTTCACTTTCTTCCCCTAACCCATTGCTGCTTTAAAGATTCTTTCTAGATTCAACTCGTTTTTAGAAATACCCATACGAAAATGAACTTTCACGAAGAATATATACTTGAAAATGAACGCGTGAGATTGACTCCATTAAAAGAGGATGATTACAACCATTTAGTTCACTTTGCACTAGAAGAACCTGAGCTATGGACGTATTCATTAATCCAGGCAAGTTCAGCTGAAAAAATGAAAGTTTACATTGACACAGCCATTGAAGGAAGAAAAAATGAGCATACCTATGCCTTTCTTGTTTTTGACAAGCTGACAAACCAATATGCTGGAAGTACACGATTTTATGATATCCAAATCGAAAATTCGGCAGTGCAACTTGGTTTTACATGGTATGGAAAGGAATTTCAAGGAACTGGATTAAATAAAAATTGCAAGTATTTATTGTTAGAGTTTGCTTTTGAAACATTGCAGTTAGAACGAGTTGAATTTAGAGCAGACAATGAAAATCAACGAAGTATCAATGCGATGAAACGCATTGGTTGCACTGTTGAAGGGATTTTAAGAAGTAATTCGTATAAACAAAATGGAAAACGCAGAGATAGCATTGTCTTGAGTATTTTAAAAAACGAATGGTATAGTTGCATCAAACAGTATCTCAAAGAAAATAACAACTCCAAACAACATTCACCCAAAATGGAAAAGTTCACCGTTATTTATTCCTTTAAACTCATTGAAGGAAAAGAAAATCCGTTTATTGAAGCTTGGACAGCACTCACAAAATTGATTTACCAGTACGAAGGAAGTTATGGATCACGACTCCATAAAATTGACCCGCACCATTTCATTGGATACGCGCAATGGCCAGACAAAGCAACGTGGAAAAATTCGGGAGACAACCTTCCCGAAAGTGCTGCCGAAATGCGAAAACAAATGCGTGAAAGTTGTTCAGAAATTAAAACGGAATTCGAGATGGTTGAAGTGGTTGATTTATTGAATGATAAAAGGGCTGGTGACGAGTAAAATTTATAGATACTCAACCCCATTCCTGTTCAAGTTTGTTTTTTAGTTAATAACTCCCATTCTCTAGACAAAAAGTACTTCCTTTTAAACACACCGTTCAATAAATAAGTTTAGATTTGATAGTATCAAATGATAGTATCAAATCTAAAAATGCTTGAATTTTAAATTTCACTTTCCTCAATGAATCATTTAATCCTAATATCAAACGTTAAGTGGCTTTTCATTGTATTTCCGCTTTTAATTGGAATTGTATCTTGCAAGTCGACAAAATTAAATCCAATGCCTTTGAGTAGTAATGAAATGACTGTCAAGCTAACGGTCATACAAAATCAAATGCCTATGTCATCCAAAAGTTCGTACGTTATTATTGACATACAACCAGCAGATAGTACTTTCAATGAAAATATTCGATTGATAGAAATAAGTGCCACGAGTGCTAATGGGACATGGAGTTCAAAAGAGTTTGATCACACTGACTTTTATGGAAAAGGATTTAAAGAGTATCAAAATTGTTCCAGAAATTTCAATCCCAGTATTGGAAGGAGTGATTTCAAACTTAAAATTGAATCTGAATCAGGACAGATAAAATTGTTTGAAATTGAAAACGTTCAAGTAATGACAGTTCAATAAAGGCCGTTTTGGAACAGAACTGGAAGCTCACACCGACTCAATGAATAATTTAAACGAAATTGAGTTAACATCGGAACAGCGATTATTATTAAAAGTCGGACCGAACGCCAAGCTCTAAAACGACCAATTTATTAAATTTAGAATGAAAAAAAAATCACCTATTGGCAAATCATTAGCTGAAGTAAATCCTGAATTAGCAAAGGAGTGGCATCCTTCTAAAAACGGATCTTTAATGCCTGATAATATAACGGCAGGAACCAATAGCAAGGCTTGGTGGAAATGTCCAATGGGTGATGATCACGAATGGGAAGCTTCGATTGCTAGCAGAAATAGCGGACGTGGATGTCCAATTTGCTTAGGAAGGAAGATTGTCCTATCTAATTGTTTAGCAACCTTGAACCTTGAATTAAGCAATGAATGGCACCCTACAAAAAACGGAAATCTAACACCATATGGGGTAGGAATAAAGTCTGGTAAAAAAGTTTGGTGGAAGTGTCCAAAAGGTGATGACCATGAATGGGAAAGTACACTTCTGAATAGATCAAATGGTAATAACTGTCCCATTTGCTCTGGTCAAAAAGTTGTTTCGTCTAATTGTCTGTTACAACTAAATCCAACTTTAGCAAAGCAATGGCACAAAACTAAGAATGTCAATCTATCTCCAGATCAGGTTGGTGTTGGTTATACTTTAAAAGTTTGGTGGCAATGCACAAAGTGCAAAGAGCATATTTGGCAAAGTAACGTTGATAACAGACATAGAGGTGGTAAAGGATGTCCTTTTTGTGCAAACCAAAGAGTAGATGAAACCAATTCGCTCCAAACTCTTAATCCTGTTTTATCTTCAGAATGGGATTTTGAAAAAAACCAAGGAGTAAACCCAAGCGATATAGTTCCTGGATCAAGTAAAACAATATGGTGGGTTTGCTCTTTGAATTCAGAACATAGTTGGAAAGCAAAAGTTGTTGAGAGAAATAAAGGAAGAGGCTGTCCATATTGCGCTAATTTGAAAGTAGACTCAACAAATTCCTTATCGACGACTCACCCTAGTATTTCATTGGAATGGCATCAAACCAAAAACGGAAGAGTAACCCCAAATGATATTGTTGCAGGATCAGAGAAAAGATTTTGGTGGAAGTGTCCAAAGGGTGATGACCATGAATGGGAAAGTATGGTTTCTAATAGACTTAGAGCTGGATGTCCAATTTGCTCCAATCAAAAGATTGTCAATTCAAATTCTTTGGCAACGAAACTCCCTAAATTAGCTTCGGAATGGCACCCGACTAAAAATGGTTCAATTTCTACGATACAAGTGGGAACCAGTTCTAATAAAGTTTATTGGTGGAAATGTTCTAGAGGTCCTGATCATGAATGGCGCACAACAATTGATAAAAGAAAGGCCGGAGGAGGATGCCCTTTTTGTACATTAACACCACAATCTAAGCAAGAGTTAACGATTACGTTCGAATTAACTCAGTTCTTTGATATTGATCCTAAAGGATTTAAAACGCGAGTTGAAGGAAGAATATGGTCAATAGACATTTACTTGAAGGAGCTCAATCTGGGAATTGAATTCGATGGACGTTATTGGCATAAAGACAAAAAAGAACTTGATAAATTAAAGACTCAAAAACTAAAGGAAGACGGTTTTCACATAATGAGAATCAGAGAAGAGCCACTAAAACCGATTACGGATATTGATGTTGTATCAACGTTACCATTCAATCCTAAAAAGGTAACAAATGAAATTTTAATACATATACTTGCTTCGTTTGAACTTAGCAAAGAAAAGATTTTGTCAATAAATAGTTACTTAATGAAACAAAAAATTCAAAATGAAGAAGAACTTAATAAATATATTGACAATATTTTAGATGAAAAAAGCAAAAAGAAAAAGAAAAGTAATATAAAAGCAGTAAAGCCAAATTAATCGTTGATTTGGCTTCAAAAACTTTAAATTCCCCCCACAAAAAAAGGGTCAACTCTCGTCAACCCTTTTCAACTATTTTAAGCTTCTCTTAAATCGTAATCAAACCACCCACAATCAGCGCAACTGAACAAACAGCCAATACGATGTATTGCATGATCGTTGGTTTTAGGGTTGCAACTACTTCGTTGTCTTCTTTAGACATTGCGGTCATTAGTAAACGTAAGTAGTAGAACATTCCGATTCCTGAGTTGACAACTGCTAGAATCACCAACACTGGGTATTCGTTGAACGCACTTGAGAACACCATGAACTTACCAAAGAAACCAGCTAACGGTGGAACACCTGCCATTGATAAAAGCGCCAAAATCATGACAATACCAATTAACGGGTTTTTACGTCCGATGCCTTTGTAAGCTGAGATATCGTCGTCTTCGTTGTTGACAATCAATGAAATGATGATCAACGCAATCACTGCGAAACCATATCCTAATAGATAAATCCACAAGTTCCAAACGCTTTCGAAATCTTGAACGATGATTGCTAAAAGCGCATATCCCGCGTTTGCAATACTTGAATACGCCAATAAACGTTTGAACTTTGTTTGTCCTAAAGCAGAAAGGTTTCCGACAAACATCGTTAAGATGATTAAACCAAATAATGCTCCAGACCACAAGCTGTGTAAGTCACCGAATACAAACGTGAACAATTTCATGAAGGCAAACAAACCAGCTAATTTCACAACCGCTGCCATGTAACCTGTCACGATGTTTGGACTTCCACCATATACATCTGGACTCCAAAAATGGAAAGGCGCTGCTCCTACTTTGAATAAGAACGAAGCCATCATCATTAACACACCAATCGATAAAAGTAGGCCTTGAGCCGTTCCGTCGTTGATTGCTAAAGCGATTTCAGACAG
>VFKM01000076.1 GCA_009885545.1 Flavobacteriales bacterium | reverse complement strand
TCAATGGAAGCCTTGTTTGTAAACGTCATTGCTATGATTCTCGAAAAACGCGTAAAATCTTTCTCGTCTGTAATTAGTAAACATATATACTCCTTAACCAAATTGTACGTTTTTCCACTACCGGCTGATGCATTTAATATTTTTAATGGTTTGTTATCGATAGTTGACATGTAGCTTTTGTTGAATTGATTTAATGAAAAATTCATTTTCCATAAAGTGATTAAAAATAAGGAAAATAACTTCTGTTTTTGTAAATTTGTTAGATATGTATTCAAAATTCATAGTGTATATCATACTTGCTATTGCCGTTCTTTCATCTTGTAAAGATGATCAGGTAACTGAGCCTATTCCAGTTGTTGATTATTTGAAAGTAACAATGCAGCCAACTTTTGGTACAAACGAACTTTTGTTGGACCAAACATTTACAACTGCCGAAGGTTATCTTGTGCAATTTACCGATTTGAAATGCTATTTCACGAGTATGAAAAATAGTTCAAATGAATTATGCCAAGCTGCTTTATATGATTATCGTGAAACTGGAACATTGGTTTTTAGTAAGCCAGGAAAACCAACTGATTATGCTTCTTTGAATGGTTTTGTTGGAGTTGACATACTGTATAATCACGAGGATCCATCTGCATTTGCGAATGACAATCCATTGAATATTGCAATTGCCAATGATATGCATTGGGATTGGAATCCTGGATATATTTTCTTAAAAGTAGAAGCAAAAGTGGATACAATAGCAAACGGAATTGACAATTTTGATCATTTCGTTATTTTCCATATTGGAACTGATGCATTTAATCAAACACTTTCTTTACCAGCTATAACTTGGACAGCATCAGGAACTGGATTGTATTCCTTGCCATTAAAATTGGATATGCAGAAATTCTTGCAAAATGGACTACAAACAATCGATTTGAAAAGTGAATATTCTTCTCATTCATCGGCTGGACAGGAGGTATTGAGCATGAAAGTAATTCAGAATTTTAAAGATGCAATAAGCTTTTATTGATGAAATATCTCTTACTCTTATTTATTGGCGTTGCGGTTTTTCTTTCCTGCAAAAAGGATAAAGTTGGGCATGTGCCTACTCCTTACGTTCTTGAGATTCCTTCTCATTTTCCAGATATGATTATTCCAGAAGACAATCCAATGACAGTTGAAGGAGTGGAATTAGGAAGGAAGTTATTTTACGAGAAAAAATTAAGTGGTGATAACACAATGTCGTGTGCTTCTTGTCATTCTCCAGAAAACTCTTTTAGTGACCCAAATCAATTTTCAGAAGGAATCGATGGTATTCTTGGGAATAGAAATTCGATGGCATTGATCAATTTGGGATGGCAAAATTTCTTCATGTGGGATGGTAAATCAAAAACACTAGAAGAGCAAATCTTGGGTCCCGTTCCTAATCCGATTGAGATGCATCAATCTTGGCCAGATGCTGTTGCTAAACTAAACGCAGACATGAATTACAGAAATATGTTTTTCAATGCATTTAATGAAGAAGGAATTGATTCAATTAAAGTTTCAAAGTCAATTGCTCAATTTTTAAGAACCATGATTTCTGGTTCATCAAAGTATGATGTAATGTATAAGTTTGAAAATAATTTACCGCTTTCCACAAATGAACAAACAACGTTGGTGTCTATAATTCCTGAAGAATGGGCTGGATACGATCTTTTTAAAAGTTTAAATGGTGCAGATTGTTTTCATTGCCACAATGGACCTTTGATGCAAGTGAAAAAATTCAGTAACAATGGATTGGATCTTTCGTTTATAGACTTTGGAAGAGGAGCAATAACTGGAAACGCAAACGACAATGGTAAATTCAAAGTTCCAAGTTTGAGAAATATCGCATTAACAGCGCCCTATATGCATGATGGACGTTTTACAACTTTAGATCAAGTGATTGAACATTATTCAAGCGGAATTCAAACAAGTTCAACAATTGACCCATTGATTGAGTATGCTTTTCAAGGTGGAGTGCAATTAGATGCCCAAGAAAAGGCCTTATTAAAAACATTCCTTTTAACATTGACAGATTACGATTTTATTAATAATCCTGATTTTCAGGAACCGAATTGACAATTAAACGTAGAAAATAGGTTTATTTGCAACAATTAAATGAAAAATGATTGACGAAAGAAGATTAACGACAGAGGAAAAAGCTTTAAAAGTAAACTTGACACCAGATATTTATGGTTGTTTTGCTGAAATTGGAGCAGGGCAGGAAGTAGCGGCAAATTTTTTTAAAGCAGGGGGAAGTTCTGGAACAATAGCATATACACAGTCAGCATATGACATGAAAGTTTCCGATTCCATGTATGGTGAAGCAACGCGTTATGTTTGTGAAGAACGCCTATTGACTATGTTGGGAACAGAATATGAAACTCTAAAATTTCGTCTTCCAAATAAATTCAAAGAAGCTCGATTTTTTGCATTCTGTAATACGGTTGAATCACTCAATTACCATAAAACAAATCAAGGTCAAGGATGGGTTGGAATTCGCTTTCAATTAGGACTGGAAGAAAAACCAAACGACGTTATTTTGCACATAAAAATGCATGATAATAGCCATAAAGGTCAACAAGAAGCATTGGGCATCTTAGGTGTGAATTTAGTGCATGCGTGTTATTTCCATAACGATGATTTGAATGAATTTTTGACAAGTCTTGTTCACCGTTTACCGCGCGATCGAATGGAAATCGACATGTTGCGGGTCTCAGGTCCAGATTTCGAGAATATTGACAATAGAATTATTGCGTTGAATCTTGTGAAGCGTGGTATCACTGACGCTACAATGTTTGATTTATGCGGAAATGTTCTTCAACCTGCAACTGCACTTTATAAGAAAAATATTCTTTTAGTTCGAGGTCGCTTCAGACCAGTTACAAAGGTTCATATTGACATGGTGGAAGTTGGTAAAAAGCAATTTCTAAAGGAAAAAGATGTTACAGAAGAAAACCTAAATGTCATCTTTGAATTGACTTTGAAGGATTTAACGGCAGACGGTAAAATTTCCGATAAAGATTTTGTTGACCGAGCTGAGTTATTGGGTTCATTAGGATATACCGTTATGATTTCAAATTACTTGAAACATTATAAAATGGTTGACTATTTAGCTTCAATTACCAAAGAAAAAAGAATGGGCTTACTTTTAGGTGTCTATAATCTACATACGATATTTGATGAACGTTATTATGACAATTTACCAGGTGGTTTGTTAGAAGCATTTGGTAGAGGATTTGGTCACAACGTGAAAATGTTTGTGTATCCAGCAATTAATGTAGATTCAGGAGAATTATATAACCTTGATAATTTCAAAATTCCAGACCATTTAAATGGGTTACTTACATTTTTAAAGGACAATAATAAAATTGAAGCGATTCATGAATACGATAAAAGTCTTTTACATATTATGTCCGATGATGTACTCTCCAAAATTAAAGCTGGAGGTTCGAGTTGGGAAGACGATGTTCCAGGAGAAGTAGTGAAGGCAATTAAATTTTATGAATTATTTGGTTATCACTCTAAAGTAACGGTTCAATAAATCTATATGCCTCACATAAAAAATGCCTTGATTCGTTATCGAATTATTGATAGATGTATCAGAAATAAGTACAAGCAATATCCTACTAAAATGGATTTGCGCGAGGCGTGTGAAGAAGCGTTATATGGTTCAAATGATGGAGCCAATATTTGTGATTCAACAATAGAAAAAGATATGTTCGCCATGAAAATGGAACATGATGCCCCAATAAAATACAGTAAAAGACACGCTGGATATTATTATGAAGATCCAGAATTTTCAATAAATGATATTCCACTTACAGAAGAAGATTTAAGTGCGATTAAATTTGCAGCTAACACGTTGATGCAATTCCGAGATGTTGACATGTTCAAGCAATTTGGCAATGCTATCGATAAAATTGTAGATCGTGTTTCTATTTCATCAAATCCAAGCGATAAAGCACTCGATCATTTTGTTCAATTTGAAACCTCAATTTCATCAGGGGGGAATGAATTTTTACCCGATTTATTAGAGGCAATAAGAAACAGTTTAGTAGTTACATTCGATTATGCAAGCTTTATTACAGGTAAATCTAAAAACAGATCGGTTGTACCACTATTACTGAAAGAATACAGAAACAGGTGGTATTTGATTTCTTTTGATAAATCAAAAAGTGATATAATTACCTACGGCTTGGATCGTTTGTCAAATTTGGTAATTACTGAAGAAAACGCTTTGAAACCTAAAGATTTTAGTCCTGAAAATTATTTCAAATTTGCAGTGGGAATTACGGCCAATAATAAAAGCTTGCCAGAAACGGTTTTTTTAAAAGCAGATAATGTAGCTGCAAAATATATTGATTCACAGCCTTTTCATTTTTCTCAAAGATTAGTGAAAGAAGGAAAAAATCGAACAAGCTTTCAGCTAGAAGTTATGATCTCCGAAGAATTGATTCGTTCAATTTTATCCTTTGGGGGAGAAATAGAAGTTTTAAGTCCTGTTTCTTTAAGAGATATTATTAAGAATAGGTTAAAATCAATGATTGAAAATTATAGCCTTTAAGTTATTTAAAGTATAAAGAATTTCAAATTTGATTTTATCTTCGTAACAAAAAACACTAATAATGAATATTCAAGTTTCAATAAACAATGGCGTTTGCGAATTAAAGTTAAACCGCCCTTCTGTTTTCAATTCATTTAATCAAGCGATGGCTTTTGAACTTCAAAAAGCGTTAGATGAGGCTGCATTAAATGATGAGGTTAGAACAATTGTAATAACTGGAGAAGGAAAGGCTTTTTGTGCAGGTCAAGATTTAGCTGAAGCAATGGACCCAGAAGGACCGGAATTACAAGCAATTGTTAGAGATCATTACAATCCAATTATCGAAAGAATTCGTGCAATTGAAAAACCTATTATTGCTGCTGTTAATGGAGTAGCAGCAGGTGCTGGTGCAAACATAGCATTGGCTTGTGACATCACAATTGCTAAAAAAAGTGCAAGTTTTATTCAAGCATTTTCAAAAATTGGGTTGATTCCAGATTCTGGAGGAACATTCTTTTTACCTAGAATTATCGGCATTCAAAAAGCAATAGCTTTAATGATGACGGGAGATAAAGTTTCAGCGGAAGAGGCAGAAAAAATGAACATGATTTATAAAGCTGTCGATGACGAAACATTTGAACAAGAAGTTCAAGATTTTGCTTTGAAAATGGCTAAAATGCCAACTCGAGGCTTTGGATTAACAAAAAGAGCCTTGAACTTGAGCATGAATAATTCGTTAACCGAGCAATTAGCAGTCGAAGAAAAATTACAAACAGAAGCAGGTCAAACATACGATTTCAATGAAGGTGTAAACGCGTTTTTAGAAAAACGTCAGCCAGAATTTAAAGGGAAATAAATGAAGTTGGAGTTAAGACTGAAGGAGTCAAGAGTCCGGATATAATCACTAATAATCAAGTATATTGAAGCATAATTTTAGAGAATTAGGAATTTGGAAAGATTCATTTGCTTTAGCAAAAGAGATTTATGTATTATGTTCCAATCTTCCAGTTGAAGAAAAGTATGGTTTAAAAAGTCAAATCCAACATTCAGCAGTTTCAATTCCTTCAAATATTGCGGAAGGATCGGGACGAACTTCCGATAAAGAATTCCTTCATTTTCTAAATATAGCGATTTCATCATCTTATGAATTAGAAACTCAATTACTTTTGTGTCAAGATATTTTTAATTTAAATGTTGAGTCAATTATTGAAAAAATACATAGTAACCAGCGAATGATTGGTGGCTTAAAACGTAAAATAAATAGTATAAAATAATATCGACTTTGGAGAAAGATCAGATGGTTTTTAAAGGAACCAGTCCTGACTCCTGACTCCTAAAGTCTTAAAGTCGAAATCATGATAGTAGGAGTCTTAGGAGCAGGAACAATGGGTGCTGGAATAGCACAAGTTGCAGCGCAAAATTGTAGTGAAGTTGTTTTGGTTGATTTAAACCAAGAAATGCTAACAAAAGCAGAAACCAATCTTGATAAAGTATTAGCGCGTTTGGTTGAAAAAGGTTCAATTTCAGAAGACGATAAAATAAATATTCAAGGAAGAATTACCTATTCAACAGATATTCATGATTTCAAATCGTGCAAAATTGTAATTGAAGCTATCGTTGAAAAATTGGAAGTGAAACACAGTGCTTTCGCCAATTTAGAGGCAATCGTTTCTCAAGATTGTATATTAGCAAGTAATACATCTTCATTGTCAATTGCGAGTATTGGTTCTGTCTTGAAAAATCCGTCAAGAATAATTGGTATCCATTTCTTCAATCCGGCTCCTTTGATGCCATTAGTTGAAATAATTCCAGCCGTTCAGACTTCAGAAGCTACATTGAATTTTTCAAAAGAATTAATTTCAAACTGGAAGAAAGTAGGCGTAATTTGTAAAGATACCCCTGGCTTCATTGTGAACCGTGTTGCACGACCGTTTTACGGAGAAGCATTGCGTATTTATGAAGAAGGAATAGCAGATTTCGCAACAATTGATTGGGCCATGACTTCAATTGGTGGTTTTAAAATGGGACCTTTCACGTTAATGGATTACATTGGAAATGACATCAATTATGCAGTAACAGAATCTGTGTTTGAATCGTTTTATTATGACCCAAGATTCAAACCATCGTTTACGCAAAAACGACACAAAGAGGCTGGTTTTTACGGAAGAAAAAGTGGAAGAGGATATTATAATTATGCTGAAGGAACGGAAATTATTGCTCCAAACGAAGATTCAACTTTAGGACAATATATTTTCGAAAGAATAGTGGTTATGCTAATCAATGAAGCAATTGATGCTGTTTTCATGGGTGTTGCTTCCATTGAAGATATTGACTTAGCCATGACAAAAGGAGTGAATTATCCTAAAGGACTTTTAAAATGGGCAGATGAAATTGGTTTGGACAATGTGCTTTCTAAATTAGAAGTATTGTTTTCAGAATATGGAGAAGATCGTTATCGTCCAAATCCACTTTTGAGAAGAATGGTGAAAGAAGGGAAATCGTTTTTTTAATTTTCCTTACTGCAAAAGCTTCTCAGCTTGTTTAGCGTAGTATCCACCTTCAGTTTTAATTTTCTTTAAAATTGATTTTCCTTCGAATATTGAACCCGCAGCAAGTAAGCTCTTTGCCATATACCATTCTGCCTCCTCGTTAAAATTCAAATACTT
>VFKM01000057.1 GCA_009885545.1 Flavobacteriales bacterium | reverse complement strand
TTGCACTAAATTGTCGAGTTCATGCGCAACCGCCGTTAGCGCGTGAGAGCGCGGACCGGATAATTTGCCTTGAATCTGTTGAAGGTCGATTCCAATATTTCCACAGTGATACTGGAATTACTGCCATTGTTGATTATGCGCATACGCCAGATGCATTAGAAAATGTATTGAAGACAATTGCAAACATTCGAACAAAAAACGAGACGGTTTATACAGTTGTTGGTTGTGGTGGTGATCGCGATAAAACAAAACGTCCCGAAATGGCAGCAATTGCTTGTGAAAGAAGTGACAAAGTGATTTTGACATCTGACAATCCACGATCAGAAGATCCGAATACGATTCTAGACGAAATGATGGTTGGTGTTGAAGGGCAACATTTTAAGAAAACACTCTCGATTGTGGACAGAGCACAAGCTATAAAAACAGCAGTATCGATGGCAGAAAAAGGCGATATCATCTTGGTTGCTGGAAAAGGTCACGAGAAATACCAAGAAATAAAAGGAGTGAAACATGACTTCGATGACATGCTAATAACAAAGGATTTATTTAAAAAACTAGAGAAATAATGCTATACTATTTATTCGACTATCTTGATTCAATGAATTTCCCAGGGGCTGGGTTATTTCAGTTTATTTCATTCAGAGCTGCAATGGCACTGATGACTTCTTTAATTGTTTCTATCTTCTTCGGAAAGAAAATCATCAATTTATTAAGAAGACAACAAATTGGCGAAACGGTTCGTGACCTGGGTTTAGCCGGTCAAGTTGAAAAATCAGGAACGCCAACAATGGGTGGATTAATCATTTTAGGAGCAATCTTAATCCCAACTATTCTATTTGCCAAATTGCACAACATTTATGTCATCACAATGATCGTTGCAACCATTTGGTTAGGCGTAATTGGATTCTTGGATGATTATATCAAAGTTTTTAGAAAAAACAAAGAAGGTCTTGCGGGAAAATCTAAAATAGTTGGTCAAATCGGAGTTGGATTAATCGTTGGTTGCATGCTTTATTTCTCAAAGGATGTTACTGTTCATAAACGAGTTCAAGAAAATTATGTATTGCAAGGCGATGAAGAATTTGTAACGCATGAACACCAAAACAGTAAAAACGAAAACTATAAATGGATCAAAACAGATGATATGACAACCACAATTCCTTTTATGAAAGGAAATGAGTTCAATTACAACTGGTTGATGGGAGATTCTGATAAATCCTATGGTTGGTTATTGTTTATCCCAATTGTAATTTTTATAGTAATTGCTGTTTCGAATGGTGCAAACATGACGGATGGTTTAGACGGTTTAGCAACTGGTACATCTGCGATAATTGGTCTTGCTTTAGCCGTTTTAGCTTACGTTAGTTCGAATGCATTTTTCGCCGATTATCTAAATGTAATGTACATTCCACTGGCTGAAGAATTGGTAATATTTATTGCTGCGTTCGTTGGAGCTTGTGTTGGATTCCTTTGGTATAATTCATACCCAGCTCAAGTTTTTATGGGTGATACAGGAAGTTTAGCAATCGGAGGAATTATAGCTGTTTTTGCGATTGCAATCCGAAAAGAATTGTTGATCCCAGTTTTGTGCGGTGTCTTTTTGATTGAAAACTTATCTGTTATTATGCAAGTTGGTTATTTCAAATTCACCAAGAAACGATTTGGGGTTGGAAAGCGAATATTCTTAATGGCGCCTTTACACCATCATTATCAAAAAACAGGACTGCATGAAGCAAAGATTGTATCACGCTTCTGGATTATCAGTGTATTCCTAGCTGTAATTACAATTGTAACGCTCAAACTTCGCTAAAAAGTGGAAGGAACGAACAAACATATCGCCATTTTAGGTGCCGGAGAAAGCGGTATCGGTGCTGCCATTTTAGCAAAAAAAATGGGGTGGAATGTGTTCGTTTCAGATTTTGGAAAAATCAAGGAGGAGTTTAAAAATCAATTGGATGCAAAAGGATTTGAGTGGGAGGAAGAAAAACATTCGGAGGAAAAAATTCTAACAGCCGATTTGATCATTAAATCTCCTGGGATTCCAGAAAAAGCACCTCTAATCAAGAAATTGAGAAAAAAAAGTGTTAAAATAATTTCTGAAATTGAGTTTGCAGGCTTTTATTCAAAAGCAAAAACAATTTGCATTACCGGGAGTAACGGTAAAACAACGACTAGTATGATGATCTTTCATATTTTGAAGAAAGCAGGAATCAACGTTGGATTAGCTGGTAATGTTGGAACAAGTTATGCGAAACAAGTAGCAGAAAATGATTTTGACTGGTATGTAATTGAATTGAGCTCTTTTCAATTGGATGATATGTTCAAATTCAAAGCTGATATCGCAATTCTTACCAATATTACTCCAGACCATTTGGATCGATATAATTACGAAATGCAAAACTATGTTGATTCTAAATTTAGAATCATTCAAAATCAAACAAACAGTGATTATTTCATTTTTAATAATGATGATCCAATTATCAAAGTTGAACTTGCAAAACGCAAAATCAACGCAATTCAAGCGCCATTTTCTTTGAAAGAAGAGATTACATATGGTGGCTTCGCAAACGAGCAACAACTAACAATAAACATAAACGAACAACTAACTATGTCAATTCACGATTTAGCACTAAAAGGGAAACACAACACCCAAAATTCTTTAGCGTCAGGTATCGCCTCACGAATCCTAGAAATTAGGAAAGATGTTGTAAGAGAAAGTCTAGAAGATTTTACGAATGTTGAACACCGTCTAGAATTTGTCGCAAAAGTTAATGGAATTGAATTCATTAATGATTCTAAAGCAACAAATGTCAACTCAACTTGGTTTGCCTTAGAAAGTATGGAAAACCCAACAGTATGGATTGTTGGAGGGGTAGACAAAGGAAACGACTATTCTGAGTTAACACAATTGGTAAAAGACAAAGTTAAGTCGATTATCTGCCTTGGCTTGGACAATCAAAAATTGATTGAAGCATTTACAGGAGTTGTTGAAACGATTGTTGAGGCTCGCTCTGCAATGGAAGCAGTAGCATATGGTTACCGCTTGGCGAAGAAAGATGAGACAGTTTTATTATCTCCTGCTTGTGCAAGTTTTGATTTGTTTGAGAACTACGAAGACAGAGGAAATAAATTCAAAGAAGCAGTTCGCTCACTTTAATAATCAACTATGAACGAGAAATTGAATGTTAAATTAGAAAATCGATTGATTGATGCAAGAAATGAAAGTTTGCGTCAATTTCACGAAACTTCGATGCGCCCTCATGGAAAATTATGGGGAATGGATGTTTTTTCATGGAAAAATCCGAATGCTAGTTTAATTTCAAATACCATTCATTCATTTCCTTTTCCAGTTATTTGGATTGGAAATGGGTCGACTATTATCGATGCAATTAGAGAAGAAGAACATATTTTAGCAAATCTTCATTCAATTATAGCGTACGATTTTAACGTTTTCAATCTGAAAGATGAATGGTTGTCAAAAATTCAAAATTGCGCTGGCACCGAATCTGTTGAGCAAACATTTGAATTTTTAAAATTGTTCAAAACACCACAAATTGTATTAATGTTTACTTCTGCTGGAGAAAACCAAGAAGAAAATGCGAAAGTTTTTGAAGATTACTTAAAACTGGTTCAAGTTTAATGAGAGAATATTTAAAATATTTGAAAGGCGATGGAGTGATTTGGATTATCACTTTATTGATGCTTGCTTTTTCATTGGTAAGTGTTTATAGTTTCGTTCCAATCCTTGTAAAAATGGAAGGAGGAACACCATTTAAATACCTTTTCAAACATTTTATTTATATAGCTATTGGTCTCGGAATTATGTATTGGATTCATAAAAAGGATTCTAAATATGTCTGGCAATTGTCGAAGTTTAGTTTTTATGTGGCTATAGGTTTGTTGCTGTTTACCTTCTTTTTTGGTAAAGAAATGAATGGTGCAGGTCGGTGGATTCAAGTTCCATTTGTTGGATTAACATTCCAATCTTCCGATTTCGCCAAATTGGCTTTGTTGATTTATGTTTCAAGATTATTAGTGCAAAAAAAGGATCTATTGAAAAGTTGGAGGGAAGGCTTTTGGCCTGTTATTCTGCCCGTTATTGTTATTTGTGGATTGATCGTTAAGGATAATTTCTCTACAGCTGGAATCTTATTTGCAATAAGCCTGACTTTGCTTTTTTTAGGAAAAGTGCCACTCTTTAAAATCTTTTTGACTATTTCCAGTGGTATAGTTTTAATGGGATTAGTTATAGGTTTACACCTCGCTGCTCCATCGTTGAATTTATTACCTCGTTATTCTACATGGGAAAACAGGATCATGAATCGGATGGATAATAATGAAGATAATGTTCTTGCAAACGCACAAGCGATGAATGCAGAATTAGGAATTTATCACGGGTCTATCTTCGGACAAGGAGTGGGAGATGGGAAACTAAAAGAATATACACCAGAAGCATATGCCGATTTTTATTACTCAAGTTTTGTAGAGGAATTCGGACTCATAGCAGCCATTGTTTTAATGTTGCTTTACCTCATTTTGCTTTATAGGATTATAAAAATTGGACTTCGTGCTGAAAGTATGTTTGAAACATATACGTGTTTGGCTATTGGCATATTACTTTTAAGTCAAGCCTCAGTAAACATGCTCGTTTGTACCGGTGTCTTTCCTGTAACAGGGCAAAATATGCCGTTATTAGCTATGGGTGGATCAGCATTAATAATGACCTGTGTGGCAATTGGGATTGTTCAAAGTATTGCATACAAGCAGGAAAAAGGAAAAAATGATGAATCTTCAAACGCATTCGTATCAGTATGAAATTAGAACGTGTAATAATATCGGGAGGCGGAACAGGAGGTCACATTTTTCCTGCAATTGCAATAGCAGATGAAATTAAAAAAAGGAATCCGAATGTTGAAATAGTATTCGTTGGCGCCATTGGTAAAATGGAAATGGAAAAAGTTCCAGCTGCAGGATACAAAATTGAAGGATTAAATATCGTTGGTTTTCAAAGAAAATTTACGTTTTCAAATTTTTTATTGCCTTTCAAAATTATTCAAAGCTTGTGGAAGGCTAGAAGTATCCTTAAAAATTTCAAACCTCAAGTAGTAATTGGTGTTGGAGGCTATGCGAGCGGACCAACATTAAAAGCAGCGACAATGTTGGGAATTCCAACTTTAATCCAAGAACAAAATTCTTTTCCAGGAAAAACAAATAAATTATTGGCAAAAAAAGTCAACGCGATTTGCACAGCTTATGATGGATTAGAACGGTTTTTTCCGGCAAATAAAATTACGATGACTGGTAACCCTGTCCGTTTTGAAATGGTTCATATTGATGGAAAAAGACAAGAAGCTTTTGATTATTATAAATTGGATTCGAATAAGAAAACACTATTAATTATTGGAGGAAGTCTAGGTGCACGTACATTGAACGAATCAATAGTAAATCATTACAGTCTAACAAGTGAAAAGGATGTTCAGGTACTTTGGCAATGTGGGAAATATTATTTCGCGAGCTTAAATGAAGAATTCAAACAGATGGATCATCCTAATATTAAATTAGTTCAATTCATTGATCGAATGGATCTAGCTTATGCTTTATCAGATGTTATTATTTCAAGAGCTGGTGCAATTTCAGTTTCTGAGTTGTGCTTGATCAAAAAACCAACTATTCTGGTTCCTTCACCAAATGTAGCAGAAGATCATCAAACTAAAAATGCTATGGCTTTAGTATCTAAAAAAGCGGCTTTATTAGTGAAAGATAGTGTCGCAGTTGAGAGCTTAATCCCTACGGCAATTGATCTTTTGTCAAATGAGGATGAAAAAGCTAAACTCATTTCTGAAATTACAAAATTAGGAAGACCAAATGCAACTGAACACATAGTTGATGAAATAGAAAAAATTGCAAAGCATTAAATGGAACGGCTTAATTCAATACAGTTAACACAATTCAAAAACGTCTATTTTATTGGAATAGGGGGGATTGGTATGTCCGCTTTAGCGCGCTATTTTAATGCAATTGGATTAGAAGTTAGAGGTTATGATAAAACGGCTACATCATTAACTGATGAATTAGAAAAAGAAGGAATTAAAATACATTTTGAGGACCTTGGTTCTGAATTACCACACCAATTCAAAGATATTGAAAAAACACTTGTTGTTTATACTCCAGCGATTCCAAAAAATCACGGTGAATTAGCGTTTTTTAAGGAACAAAATGCAAACTTGTTCAAGCGCTCTGAAGTATTAGGATTACTTACCCGACAATCAAAAGGATTAGGTGTAGCAGGAACGCACGGAAAAACGACTACTAGTTCGATGTTAGCACAGATTTTAAATGAATCTAATTTAAAATGCAATGCTTTTTTAGGAGGAATTGCGTCAAATTTCAATTCGAATTTACTGATCAATAAAGAAAGTGAATACACCGTTATTGAAGCGGATGAATTTGATCGATCATTTTTAAAACTGACACCTTTTGCCTCCATCGTTACATCAACGGACCCAGATCATTTAGATATCTATGGAAGTGCTGCTGTTTTTTTAGAAGGGTTTCAGAAATACACTGAATTAATCAGTGAAAATGGCTGTTTGGTTAAGAAAGAAGGATTGGATGTAACAACAAAAGGACTAACCTTAACGTATGCTATTGACTCGAAATCAGCAGATTATTCTGGTTTTAATTTGCAATTTAAAGAAGGAAAATTTCTAGTTGATATCAGAACGCCTAATGGAATTCTTGCTGAAATTGAACTTGGAATACCTGGAATTCACAATGCAGAAAATGCTATCGCTTGTGTTGCGTTAGTGCAATTTTTAGGACTTTCAGAAGCTGAAATCAGGAACGGATTAAGAACATTTAAAGGTGTTAAGAGAAGATTCGAATACCAGATAAAAACGGATGAATTGGTATATATCGATGATTATGCGCATCATCCAACTGAAATAGAAGCCTTAGTATCATCTGTTCGTTTATTGTATCCAAATCAAAAAATTATAGGTGTTTTCCAACCTCATTTGTTCTCACGGACAAGAGATTTTTTCGATGGATTTGCAAGTGAACTTTCGAAATTAGATGAAGTTATTTTATTGCCAATTTATCCGGCACGTGAAGAACCAATTGAAGGTATAACTAGTGATGTTTTGTTGCAAAATATTAGTTGTAATGAGAAAAATGTTATGAGCCCGAATCAAGCTATTTCTTACTTAAGTAAAGTTAAAAAAGGAGTTATTTTGACTATCGGAGCCGGTGATATTGATAAAATTGTTGAACCACTTAAAAAGGCACTTTTATGAGAGTTTGGATTAAAAGAAGCCTTTGGATAATTTTTGGGATAACCGTAATTGTGTTCTTGTCAATTGTGCAAGACAGTCAAAGCGAGACGATTGCAAACAAGCCTGAAATCGTTATCCATGTAAAGGGAGAAAGTGCATTTCTAACCGAAGATGAGTTGTATGTCCGGCTAAAAAGAAAGGGTTTTATTTTTAAGGGACAACCAAACCAAGAATTGAAAATAGCTGCAATTGAAAAATACATAAAATCAATGTCAGAAGTGAAGGACGCCCGTGTTTTTACAAAAATCGGTGGCTCTTGGAAGATAGATGTTGACGTTCGAAAACCAATCGCAAGAGTTTTCAACAAATACGACGAAAATTTCTACTTAGATGAGGATGGTTTTGTGATGAAATCTTCTAACCTACATACCGCTCGAGTAGTAGTAGTTACTGGGTATATAAAAGATCGGGTTAACTCTATTTCAGTCGATAAAATTATTAACAACGATACCTTGAAAAGTATTCGAAAATTAGATGATGTGTATCGTATTTCCAATTATGTTTGCAATGATCCATTGATGCAGTCTCTCATAGGCCAAATTCATTTGAAAAAAGACGGTGATTTTGTACTGATACCGCTGGTTGGTGGTCAAAAAATCATTTTCGGATCAGCTTTCACTGATGAAGAAGTTAGAGAGAAGTTTAAGAAATTGAAGATATTTTACCTGGAAGCAATTCCATATGAAGGATGGGATAAGTACGAAGAAATTAGTTTGAAGTACAAAAAACAGATCGTTTGTAGGACAACAGAAGGGTACATTGAAGAAAAATAAAAAAGAATATGGCAGAGATTATTGTTGGACTTGATATTGGAACTACGAAGATTGCTTGTTTTGTTGGTAAGAAAAACGAACACGGTAAAATTGAAATTCTATCCATGGGAAAAAGTGAGTCCCTTGGTGTGATGCGTGGAATGGTGTCGAATATTGAGAAAACAGTTCAGTCAATAAAATTGGCCGTTGATGAAGCACAGCAGCGTGTCGAAGGCGAATTAACTATTCGTGTTGTTAATGTTGGAATTGCTGGTCAACATATTAAAAGTTTACAACACCGTGGTATTCACACACGTGATCAAGTAGATAGTGAAATTTCACAAAAAGATATCAATGCGCTTATCGAAGACATGTACAAATTGGTAATGCAACCTGGTGAAGCTATTATCACAGTACTTCCGCAAGAATATATTATTGATAATGAGCAAGGCATCAAAGATCCAATTGGAATGTTGGGCAGACGTCTTGAAGCTAATTTTCACATTATTACTGGTCAAGTAGGTGCTTCATTGAACATTAGTAAATGTGTTCAAAAAGCTGGATTAGAAGTTAAAGAAATTATTTTGGAACCAATCGCATCTGCTGATGCTGTTCTTTCTGATGAAGAAAAGGAAGCTGGTGTCGTTTTAGTTGATATAGGTGGTGGAACAACGGATGTTGCAATTTTCCATGAAGGAATTATTCGTCATACTTCTGTAATTCCTTTTGGTGGAAATGTAATTACTGAAGACATCAAAGAAGGATGCACAATTATGAAGCGCCAAGCTGAAATGTTGAAAATGAAATTTGGTTCTGCTTTGGCTTCTGAAAGTCAGGAAAATGAGGTTGTTTGTATTCCTGGATTGAGAGGCCGTGAACCGAAAGAAATTACAATTCGAAATTTAGCTAGTATCATTCAGGCGAGAATGGAAGAAATCGTTGATTTAGTTCATTATGAAATTTTAAATTCTGGTTATAGTAAAAAATTAATTGGTGGTATAGTTGTTACAGGTGGGGGGTCTCAACTGAAACACATCACA
>VFKM01000157.1 GCA_009885545.1 Flavobacteriales bacterium | reverse complement strand
ATGGTGTAACTGGCAACACGTCGGTTTTTGGTACCGAAGAGTCTAGGTTCGAGCCCTAGTGGGCCAACAGAAAGCTTCTCAGAAATGAGAAGCTTTTTTTGTTTCATCCCTAAAAGCCCCTAAAATTAAGGAATTCTACTTTTTCTTGTCAGACAACAAAATCAAATAAAAGCATTCAAATTCAATATTCTGGTTACCTATTTGGTAACCAAAAATATTTTGTTGTTTTGGTAACCAGTTTCTTGTTATCGTCCAATTACCTAAGGCTAGATGATTTTCTATTTTAACGATTTCCAAAGGAATTGTAACTAAAATCAAGTAATATGTGTAACCAAAAATTAAAGATTTTCGCTTGGCCAAATCAACAAAAGTTAAAAAATGGGCTTGCTCCAATCTATTACAGAATTTCAATCGACAGCAAAAGGGTTGTCATTGCTACAAAACACTATGTAGATACCAGTCATTGGAACGCTAAACAAGAACGATTAAAAGGTAGCGCCCCAAATTCTGATAAAATCAATGCAATCATAGATCGAGCCGTTCAATCTATGAAACAACATTATCTAGACATGGGTGCAATCGGTAAAAAAATCACTTCAATTGAACTCAAAAACAAATTTCTTGGAATTGAAGTTATCGACACACCAAAATACAAAACAATTTGTGACGCTTTTGATTACCATAATATCAAAATGCAAGAAATGGTCGATATTGGTCGAATAACTCGAAAAACCTTATTACGATATAAATCCTCCAAGCAGAAAACGATCGACTATATGAAAATCAATTTCAAAGTGTCAGATAAACCACTTCCTGAAATTCGACTTTCGTTTCTAACAGAGTTTGAACATTATTTATTGACCAGGGAAAAATTACATGGCAATACAGCACATAAGATTATTAAAATTCTAAAAAAGATAATGAATCTTGCAGTTGCACTTGATTGGATTGGATCAAGTCCCTTTAATCAATTCAAATGTTCATATAAAAATCCTGAACGAATTGTCATCACACAAGAAGAATTAGACATACTCATCTTGAAAAATTTTAATTTAGTTCGCTTAGAAGAAGTAAGGGATGTATTTATTTTTTGCTGTTACACTGGTTTTGCTTATACCGACATTTATCATTTTGAACAGAATGCAGAAATGATAGGTTTGGATGGTAACTATTGGCTCAGTACCATGCGTCAAAAAACTGGAACAAGTGAAAAAGTTCCTTTATTACCTATTGCATTGGAAATAATCAGAAAGTACAAAAAACAATCATTTTTGTATGCAAAACAACAGATTGCTACCTGTAAATAGTAATCAACGATACAATGCTTATTTGTGTACGTCTTCAAACTAAAGTGGACTTTTTCCTAGTTGGAGTTTCCTGTTAATTCAAAACTAAATTATTTTTTTGATTTCCCGACTTTTCGGTCATTTTAAATTGCTGATATTCCATTCTTCGCTTGTGCAAAGAGACTCTTTTCAACCTTGCTCTTTCCTTTAAAATCAGGTCTCCACGGCCATAATACACGTCTGCCGGTGTAAGGTTGTTTAAGGATTCATGATAGCGCTCATTATTATAGCGATGCACGAACTTTTCGAGTGCTTTTTCTAACTCTTCAGGAGCATAATAATTATCCAGTTTTACCACATTTTTCATGGTTCTGTGATACCGTTCGATTTTCCCTTGAGTCTGTGGATGCATGGGCCTACCGTGGATTTGATCTATTCCTAAATTGTCCTTTAGGTAAGCCTTTAGGTCAGAAGCAATGTAACAAGATCCATTGTCAGAAAGTAATTTTGGACGCTGTTTGGTAATTAATTTCGCCTTTCTAATTGCTCTGTCCATTGTTCTTTTCACATCTTCAGACTTCATGTTCGAACAGAGCTCCCAGTGAACGATATAGCGGCTGTAATCATCTAAAACTGTGCTTAAATAATACCAACCCCAACCGATGATTTTGAAGTAGGTGAAGTCTGTTTGCCACATTTGGTGCACGAACTTGGTCTTATCGGTGAACTCATCGCCTGCGGACATGAATATATGCGCAGGTGAAGTAATGAGGCCTCTTTCCTTAAGGATTCGATACACGCTGGACTCTGAGATAAATATCTGTTGCTCATCGGTAAGATGATAAGCCAGTTCTCTAGAGGATAATTCCGGACGATCCAACGCTAATTCAACAACCAGGTTCTTTTGTTCCTGAGGAATACTGTTCCATTGCCTGTTGGAGCTTCTTTTACTCGGTTCTAAACCTTCAACACCATAATCCGAGAATGCTTTATACCAAGTATAAAAAGTGCTCTTATTCAATCCGATTTCACGAAGTGTTCTATTCACTCCAAGGTCAGACTCAACAACCATTTTTATGAGTTCTTGCTTTTCTGATACTGTAAAACGCATATACTTTTTGAATTTGTCCTTTAATCCAAAATGTCCAATGTTTTTTTTACAATGTCGTAGCGCAAGACTAAATCGGCAACAATCTCCTTTAAACGTTGATTTTCTTTGCGCAGTTCTGCTACTTCATCACTCGTGGCTTCGCGTGTTGTATCGCCCGCTAAACGCTTCTTTCCTGCTTCCAGGAACTCTTTATTCCACTTGTAGAATTGTGCATCCGCAATTGAATACTTACGGCAGATTTCTGACACAGACATTTCTGCTCTCATGGCTTCCATTACAATCTGAATCTTCTGCTCAGAACTAAAGACTCTTCTTGTCTTTCTGCGAACATCTTTGATGAAGTTCTCAGTGGTCTGTTTTTTCTTTCTGTTTGTTTCCATAATTAATTAAATTTAAACATTAATTTATTTGGAAACACCTACTAAGGTTTAACCTATTATCGGTCCACTTTATGCTGACGATTTACAGTTATAGCTTGTTTTTTAGATAAATGGAAAAAATTCTTTATGTATTCGATCTTATCCTTATCAAATTCAGAGTATTCTTTTACATGGTGATAAAGTATAACCAGCTCCAGTATCTCGTTTCGAAATTCCTTCCAATCTTCCTTGCCAAATACTTTTGTTGCCATTGTATACCTTAAATAATTATTCACCTTTCAATAAGGCGTCCATCAGTTTTGTGTTTATATAATAATTTGTTTTGCCCAACTTGTGTTTGAAGAGCACTTTATCTTCTGCCAATTGATTCAAATAACTCGCGGCCGTGATACGCGTAACACCTAATTCATTTTGCAAGAATTCGATTTTAGTATAAGGCTGTTTGAATAAGTGGTTAAGTAATTCCTGACTGTAGAATTTGTAATTGTCGCGTAACAGATTCTTCATTTCCTGCATTTCCTTCTTGATAACATTAACTAATCGGATGGTATCGTACGCCGTTTCCTCAACAGCACTCAACATGTACAAAATCCATTCTTCCCAATTACCTTTATCCCGAATACCTTGCAATAAAGCATAGTATTTTCCCTTATTCCGAATAATATAGCGACTGAGATAAAGAATTGGAATATCCAATAGCTCATTTAGTACAAGATACAGAATATTGATGATACGTCCTGTTCTCCCATTGCCATCGTAAAAGGGATGTATGCTTTCAAACTGAAAATGAATAATTGCCATTTTCACTATAGGATCTAGGTCTGTCATTGTATCGTTGTTCATGAAGATTTCCAGATTAGACATTAGGTCGCGAATTTCATTGTGGTCTTGTGGCGGTTCATAAACCACTTGTCCAGTTTGTTGATTTTTTAATGTGGTTCCGGGAACTTTACGTAAACCAGCATTGTTTTTTTCAAGCGCCTCCTGAATTTCAATGATATTGTTTATTGTTAGCACCTTATTTTTAATTACAAGGGTATAGCCACGTTTAAGTGCTGAGACATAATTTTGAACTTCCTTGGTTGCTGGAGAAACTAGTTTATCCAAGCCCAATGAACCTTTGTACAATTCATCATGCGTAGTCACAATGTTCTCCACTTCCGAACTATCTTTTGCTTCCTGTAAAGCCAGGGTATTGATTAGAATTTCTTGTTTGGGAATAGTAAGTGCTACACCTTTTAATTCAGCAAGGGCACGATGAGCTCCAGCTAGCTTTTTTAGAACGGGCTTTGTCTCATACTCTACATTATATGGCAATTCAGTCGGTTTCCAACTCATGTAAAACAATTTAGCGATTCGTTATCGTGAATAACAGATGTATATAGATAGCATCATTTTTTATATACATCCGAGAAAGATATGTATTTATATGTAAAGAAAATTCATTTTATTATACACATTTATCAACACATATCAACAAATACCGCTTTTTTATACTTGAAAAGGGGTAAACAGCACACACTCTAAATTTTGATTTTTAAAAAAATAGCCGTAAAACTGACTTAAAATAAAAAAGTTTATATTTTTTATAGTTCTAATATTCAATTAAATAAGCTAATATTAGTCTCAAATTGAAACAGCACTGAACACGACCAATTTGATGAAGATAAAAAGCAGTGAATCTTTGTGAGAAAAAACATGTATAATTTCAAAGTAACATATTACGAAACATCAAAACCAACAGGTAAAAGATCATTTCGCGCATACTATCCAAATTATGAAGACATCCTCTTTGATGCGGTAATGGATACAATTCATACGCAAGCAACCAATGGTTATCATTACGACTGGATGTTCCTAAATAATTCTGTATTCATTCAACGCACAAACATGAATACAATGATCTGCGAATATGATGTACAAATCTATCATCCTCTAGAAGAAGGAGAAATAAAAGGGAATTACAAAGTAGAAATTGAATGTTTAAACCCTCCGAATGAAATCTCGAAGCAAGAACAATTATTTGAACACAACAGAGAAATCGGCATCAAATATAAAAAGCCTGAACCGAGAAAATCAAGACAACTTACGTCTTGGTTACAAAATGAAGACAGAAGAATTAAATGGTTTATTATCCAACTGAATAGTGTCGGATCACTGAAAGCATTGAAAAAGGAATTGTCAAAAGCAACCTATTATCGTAACTTAAGAGAGTGCGAACAAAAAGGATATATCCAAAATGGAAAGCTTGTAAAAAGAGTGTTCATCACAAAAATCGATTGATTTATTTTTAGGATTATGGAAAAGGAAAAGTCGTCTTCCTCCTAGTCTTCACAGCTTCAGCTTTTTTGTTTGCAAGGGTAATACAAAGTTTCGCTTCGCTACACCCTTGCAAACACCGTTTACTTAGCCAAGAATTGCTTAATTCATATTCCCAAATACTTCTGTGTTAAATCATCAAATTCTGCCTTGGTTATTTTGAAGTTCCCATTTTCATCAGGTTCTCAAACAAAGTTGATATTGGTATTTATGAGTTTTTTGAAATTTTCGGAGTCGTTTTGATCAACAATGCATTTTATGGTTCTTCGAAAAAATCAAGTTACAAAAATGAGGTCTACTTCCAAATTACTTTTTCTTCTTCATTACACGAGAAGTTCTCAGATGCAGAATTAGTTGTAGTTATACGCATTTGTTTTTTATTTGGAGACCAAAACATTTTAGCATCACATCCTTCTTCAGCAGTCCACCACATAAATGAATTGAATGGGCTTTTCCACTTCATTTTATTGGTTAAGCTATATACTTCTATTGAAGACCATGTGCCATTTCCAATTGTACATGCAATCACTTCTTCCTGTCCATCATTATTTAAGTCTCTAACAACAAAAGACAATAGCTCACCTGATAAAATTAAATTTGGAATTCCACTGGATGAAAAAATCAGAGTTGTTTGATAATCATATGGCGGATCGTCTGATTCAATGAATGCTTTTTTTATTGCTATAGCATACTCCTTACCTTTAATAATTGCTTTTTTTGGATAGGACAACATGTTAGTGCTGAAAACCAAAGTTTCAACATCTGCCTGTTTTGGTGTGCTTTGATCAATTGATTCAGGCTCCAATTTCCCTTGTTTTGTTAATTCAAATTCTTTCTTGGTCAGTTCTAATTCTTTTTCTAAAAGCTGTTTTTCTTTATCTTCTGTGTTATTAGAAACACAAGAAGCGAAAATTAAAATTGGTATTAATAAGGCTATTTTCAATGTTGTATAATTAGGGTTTTATTCTGAAATAAAATTTTTCAGTTATCCCAAATATATTAACAATATATTAGATAGTTAAAAGAAAAATATTGTCTTCTGCAGTTCAGCACTCCTCTCACAAAAATATTTTCTTAATTTCGTCCAACCACTAAATTCAAAAAAAAAATGAAACTACTTTTCCTTTTCATTATTCTCTCATTTGGGTCTTTCTCCCAGGTAATGAAGCAAGACAAATCAAGTCTATACATTGCTACCAATAACATCTATACATTTGGATTAAACGAACATACACAAGTATCCAATGCTGCGAAAGTTTTGGCAAGTGGATCATTTGATCTAGTAGCTATTCAAGAAGTCATGGAGGACAAAGGAGAAAAGGCAATTAATGATATGGTTGTTTTGCTAAAAGATTCTTTTAACCTCAATTACAAAGCAATTATCAGCAAAAACATTGGAGAAGGTTTTAGAGCGCAAGAACGAATTGCCTTTTTATACAAAGTAGATGCAGTAAAACCTAAAAAAATCAATGGTAAAACTTGTCAAATTATTGATGTTCCAGACGGTCGAGATTTTGTCTTTACAAACTGGAAAGCAGGAAAACTTACGTTTGTTTTAGGTTCAGGGCATTTATATTATGGTAAAAATGACACACCGGAACTAAAAGCAGAAACACTCAAAAGAAGAACCTTCGAACTTCAATTGGTTTATGATTTTTATAAGAATCCAAAAGTACAATTTGGTGATGAAGATTTAATTTTTGTTGGAGATTTCAATAGAGCAGCTTTGGTTCCAGATTACAAAAGTATTTCTTACGACACTTCACTTTATTTCATCCCTAACATAGAATTCTTCGACCCGAAATTAAATGAAATTCCTGAGGTAAAAGAGAAGAATATCATAGATAAAGGAGTCCCAAATAACAATCCAAAATTAGTATCAACAACCGTAGCAGATGGAAACACTTACGTTTACGACATGATCATCTGTTCTCATTCCCTTTTAGATAATTTCCAAGCCCCACGTAACAACGGAAAATACAATTACAACTTTGGTATTATTGGTTATGACGAAACTGACGGTTTTGGATATATTCCTGAAGCAAAGAAAATAACCAATCACAATACACTTAAAGAAAATTATTCTGATCACCGTCCGTTGTGGATTAGGTTGAATAAGAGTTTGTAGGTTTGTAGTATAGTTGCCTAATTTATTAAAAAGATGAAATGAACAAATTCTACTTTTGTAATTTTACTTTACAACCAACTTCTCAACTTCCAATCTTTCGCCATAACTTAAAAGCGATACAAAGTACACTCCAACAGCAAAATCAACAGGAACAATATAAGTTGTATGATCGCCATTGATAGAACCATTAAAAACAATCTCACCTATCTCATTTGAGATTTCAACAGTTGTATTTCCTTCAGGAATTGCGCCAACATAAAAGGCAAGAGATTCATCGGATGCAATTGGATTAGGAAATAGTGTTAGAAGTGTCCCGTCTCCGGTAAATCCAGTATTATCATCTACAACATCGATCGAAAATTCAATTGTATCATTTACGTTGTTGCAGCCATGAGCAATTAATTGAACGATATAATTTCCACCACTAGAATATTGATATACCAATGTGTCCACTGTCTCACCAGTTACTATAGTATCTCCATTGCCTAAAATCCAAGTAAAAGAACCTGCCTGTATACTTTCATTTACAAAAGTAACCTCTGTATTGTTCACGCTATAACTAAATTGTGCCTGTGGGTCACCTAAAAACCCTAAACAGTTTGTTTTTAACACATATCCAAATTGCCCTGGTGCTCCAACATTCAGTGAATCATAATTATATGCTTCACCTACCATAATGTAACCGCCATCATTTGTAAGTTCTAAATCTGCAATTCCATAAAAAGCATCATAGAAATTGTCTGTTGGGAAATAAATATAATCTCTGTTCCACTTGTTTACGCCATCTAAGTTATATTGACATAAACGTACTGAATTAGTATAATACGAGCCGTTTGTAGCGATTGCATTTGAAAAATTATATGCACCCACGAATAAAGAATCATCTACAATTTTGACGTCATTCATGTTCAAATAATATGGGAAATCATTTTGATAAGAATTTTGTAGATTTCTTTTCCATATTAGATCGTAATTATTATCCAATCTTGCAATAACTGGTCGAGTTGCAAAATAATCAAGATTTGGAGGCGTTCCAGCTAAAACGGACTCATGATAAGAAAGAATAATTCCGCCATCAGGAAGTATTTTTGCTGCATATCCTCCTGGGCAATATTGACCATCTTGAAAGATGTCATGCGACAATTCATTTCCAAATTCATCAATTTTAATAAAATGAATTTTAAACCAATCCATTTCTGCTTGGGATGGGGGAAATAGTTTATGGTCTCCTACAATTAATAGAAATTCAGAATTTGGTAGATTAATTAAATTAAGAACATACCAGCGTGGCTTATTCATTCCTAATGGTAAAAACCTATATTTCTTCTCCCAGATTAAAGTCCCATCATATTTTAAATTAATTAACATAGTTCCAAGTGAACCGTTATTACTTCCAGAATTATCATCAGTCGTATAATCATATTCATAATAAAAAAGGTAATATGAACTATCTAAATTATTAATTTGAATACGACTGAAATTTGCAAATAACAAACTATCATTTAGCCAATAATTATTTAGCGTGAAATCTGAAATAAGGTTGCCATTTCTATCAATTTCTTTTATTCTTGGAACTGTGCCAAGCGCTGAAGAATTTGTGTATGAAGTAACAAAATTTCCTCGAAAATTGGTATCCATATCGCTACGCGAAAATTCAATTCTTTGTAAACTCGTGTTGTCATTATCTAATAAAAGTACTTCCTCAATTCCATTCAAATGAAGTTTTCCAAAATTGAAAAATTCACGCTGAAATGCTTTTCCAGATGTGCAAGTGTAATAGTAACATGAATCCGTAACATATACATCATTGAAAATAGCAAAGGTGTCTTCAAACATATATACTTTTTGAAAATTACCTTGTGCTTTTACCTTAATGGATAAAAGAAAAATAAAAAATAGTATATATACAGTTCTTTTCATATTGAAAAACAAAAGCGCTCCAAGAATTTGGAACGCTTTTAATAAAATTTTATTTTACTAAAATTCTGGAAACAAGTGTAGTATTATCTGAACAATTAGCCTTCAATATGTAAATGCCAGTTGCAGTATTTTTAATACTTATTCTCATTTCATTTTCATCATTCGTGATTGATTCAAAAACAATATTTTCACCACGGATATCAAAAATTTGCAAGTTTTGTATTGAACAAGTTTCTGGAACAATTAACTTGAATTCTCCATTGTTAGGATTTGGAATAACTTTTAAATCATTCGAAGAATTCGAAATATACAATTCATCAGATTTTTCACTGGCTTGTTCAGATTTATTACTTTGTGCATAGACAACTTCTATTTCTTCACACAAACCAGCATGAAAACATAATAAATTTCTTGCTTGTACACTTGCTTTTCCGACAAAATTAAGCGCCATATATTCCAATTGAAGAATTTGATTCTCGCTTAAAGTTTCAACTATTCCATTTGAATCAGCAATTGTGATGATATATTTTTTAAATAAACTATAATCCACCATTTCCTGCTTTATCTCATCTATCATATATTCATTAATATGAACATCAATATCATCCAATTTCTCATTGCATTGTATGACTTCCCTTTTACCTAAATACATATCCGCCAATTGAGATTTACAAATGATATCATCTCTCTGTTCAATCCAGTTTTTGTAAGATTGCCAATTCACTTCAACACTGTCACTTAATTCATTTTGAATTAATAAATCCAAAATAATTGTCTTTCTAGATGTTAAATCAGTTATTTCATCCATTTTCACTCCTCTAGAGGTTGTTGTCGTCATACTAAGATTATTGACTTGATTGAGTAAACCGCTAGGTAAAGGAACTGTTTTATTTAACAAATAAGTCATAAAACTTTTATTTTGAGCCACTTCAATGTTTAACGCAATTATGTCCATATACCAGGCATGAGGGAAGATTCCAGGTGTTTTATCACCTAATTCTTTCAATAACTCTACTGATAAATAAGGACTATGATTTTCAAGTTGCGTTTTTACCATTTGTTTGTTATTCGGAGCTAAATTAGCAACAAGCGTATGAAGGGATAAAGGATCATGCACAATTAATAAATTATTTAAATCATTGGCTTTAATAATATAATCGCTGTTTACCGCTTGTAATTCATTGATTAACTGTAATTGATTTGTATTATTTAAAATAGTTGCTCCATTTATGGCGATCAATGTGTTAAATGTTGATCCACACTCACTATCCGGATTTATTGACGTTTGGTTTCCTACGTTCCCAATTAAAAGTGTTGGTATCTCATTTGTAGCAATTGCATGATAATAAATAATATTATCAAAATCTTCACTTTTTATATGAGCATTCCCTAGGCCTGGTGCTAATGTTGAGAATTTATTGCCTGCAGGAGTAGTGCTAGTGCCTTGTTTCACCCGAATACCCTGTCCATTTCCTATAGAAAAAGGACCAGCACGAACATATTCATCATATTTTTGAGCATTTGTGTAATCATTACATAAAAACTGAAGACCAGATGGTTGATCAATTCCACCATTATCATTTGAATTTTGTCCACTAGCATAATTTCCAGTATACATTTTATTAAAATCATTCCTAAAAACACGATTCGGTTCCATTCCAGAATTAAAGACCAAAACACCTTCAATGTTTGGATTAATAATTTGGCTATCGAATATATTACCTTCAATAGTAAATCCAGTACTTTTATTAATTACCATTTGGTGCATACCAGTGAAACCTGACAAAAATGGATTTGAAGATGTATAATCAAATTTATTTCTAGTCAACAAAGCATTATCAACTGAACTTATATGAATTCCAGTAGTTATATCTTCAAATTTACAATGATCCACAGAAATTGAATAAGGGGTATTTGCATTCATTGCATAAACCCCTTTTCTTAAATTCTTAAAATATCCAACATCATAATTAGTTTCACTGTATTCTGTATGTATAGGTGAATTTAAAGGGCCAATATTTCTACCATGTACCTTATATCCGGCATCAATACTAAATATTCCGATTGGTCTATTAAACAAACTTGGAACGTCTGATCTACTATCGATGAAATCACATCCAGCAAATCTAACTCCATTCACATGGTTCATTTTAACTGCTGAATATACTGTTGTTCCAATATAATTATTGTCCCACAAAAATTCACAATTCGTAAATCTTCCTGTATTTAATATCTCATTACCTGTTGTTGGAGAGTAATAATTATAAGGATAATATGAGATTGATCTCATATTATTCCTAAACGTACTATTTACTGCTTGTACTATTCCTCCTGTTTTTGTCAAATCACCTGGTTTCCAAGTTTGTACAGCAACTTTAGCATATTCGATAATTGCATTATTTAGCATATTTAATGAACCTTGGTTTAATCCATTTGGATATTGAGCAGAATTACCCCAGACTTCTATTCCTGACCAGTAATTACCACAATCATTTGTTATTATAGCACCATCAAGTATCAATCTAGCCCCAGCTTCAATAATAATTTTCCTATCTACATCCATGTGAACAGTAGAATTTATTACCAGAGTCTTACCAGATAAAATACGTAAGTTTTTTTTCATTGACACTGGAGTACCCCAAGTTTCATTTTGAGAAACTACCTGTTCATCATCCGTTTCAAGATTAAAAGTTACAGGCGTTTTCCAAACACCTCTTCCATACGTTGAGCAATACAGTTCTTTCGAACAATAGTTGAAATCCAAATCAGTTATCCTTGATAAAGGCAAATTAGTTGAAAAACATTCCCATTGGCTCATTCCGTCCATTCTATAATAAACTCCAGCATCTGTTGCACAAAATATCAAGTGATTTTTACTATCGATGGTGATCATTTGATTAATCGGCAAGGCAGACAATCCCTCAGACCAATCTGCAAAAGTTAGACCTCCATTCGTTGATTTAATAACTCTTAAATAACTATTCAATACGTCGCCATTTGCATCTTTTCCAACACCAGCGATACCAGCATAAACTACATTCGCATTGTCAAAATCAACTACTAGTGCATTAATGAAATTATAATCCAGAATTGTTGATAATTGTGTGCTTCCATTTTGATGAACAACCATTGGATTCCATTCTTGCCATTCTACTCCTTCATTAATAGTTTTAAAAAATTTGTAGCCACCACTGCTAGGCTCCTTTTCAGCAGCATAAATTATCAATGGATTATTTTGACAAATACCAATTGCACCAATTGTACTTGAAAATTCTACGGGTAGTTTTACAGTGTTATTGGCAGAGTTATTTATAATTACTTTTCCACCAGGCGCATCAGGTACTGAGCGTAGACCAGATACAAATTTATCTGGATAATATTTATAACTTTCTAAGCGCATTCCTAAAAAAGGTTCTCCAGATAGGATAACATCACTCATATCTGCTACTATTCCAAGGGCATCTACAGGAAAATCTCTCATCGCTCCAGCACCAGGCAATTGTGGATCACCACCTACTATATAGTTAGACTGATTTTCTTGTATTAAAGGAATTGAATTTTCCCCGGCACCGTTCTCAATCGATGTTCCAATTGAGGGAATGTACGTTAATCCCCAATTATCTTGTTGTCCAATTGCTATTTTTTTAGATTTATCATGAACGTCTAAACTATATAACAAGTTTATTGATAAATCGCCATTTAATGATATTAAACCAGGTGCTGCTCCCAATGCATTAGGCGTATAAGCTATTCCACCATCATTTCCCCAGAAAATATAATCTTGGTCAATTCCGCCAATATTGACACTTACAATTGTTGAAGAACGATAATCATCATGATGGCCTGACATATCTATAAATGCTGTTCCTGGAGAAGAAATTGGCTCATCGAGATTTGCTTGATATATTTGATTCGTATTATTAATTGATTGTATTAATTCACATCTACCCAAACCACCTGCACGTCCAATGTCATCTGTTCCGATGGAAACATTCTGTATTGGCAAATTTTCTTGTTGAAGATAGTAGTTATAATTATTAGATGAACCTTGATTTTTTACAAGGCAATAAAATTGATTATTTACAACATTCGAAAATTTAATAAATTCTGGATTTTGTTCATTATAAAAAAAATCCATTGTTTGTAATTCGAATTTTGGAGTATTTACATAATCATAACTCGCATCAAACTCAAGAATAAAATATAGAAAGTGCTGATAATTGTTTGTTTGATTAAATAAAGTCGGATCATCTAAAACAAATTCCGTCCATTCATGAATTGATGTATTAGAAGTGTAAAAATCGGTTTCGTAAATTACATTTTGAAAAAGTGTTCCGTAATCATATTGCTCTAGAGTGCAAACACTAAAATCAAAATAATTGGGGTCTTGAACATGAGTATAATCACTCCAACATATCTTGAGTTTGACTCCTGCAGGAATTGAATATTGTAATTCGATGAATTTATTATTAGAATAATTAAAGTTTTCTCGTAATCCATTAAGTCTATAGGCTATTACCTGCGTATTATTATAATTGTTTTGATATCTACCAGTTAAACGATCAATTCCGCCAATAGATTCAATGTTCCACCCTTCAGTTTTTATTCTTGCAAAGTTTCCATCATTAATAGTATGATTGACACAATGAGGACCTAAATTGGAATGATCATAGTAATCTACATGATTTTCAATATATGTTGAAAATATATTAGGGTCAGTTATTGGGTTTAAATCAGAAAGTGTCTTGTCAATCAAAGTTGAAGCAATATCATTTCCCCAATTGATATTATAACCAATTCCACTGGTTGTTAAAGCACCTTTCCACATTGAAGATAGTCCTCCATAAATTTTTGTATTGGTAAGATAAATTTCGCTCCCTAGTGCAACAATTTGGGAAAAAGAAGAAAAGGTATAATCAATATCATCGGGAATTGACATAGTCGTCCAACTATTCCCATTATCAGTTGATAAAAGAACCATTTTATCAGTAACAGCAAAAACTAAATTATTAATACTTGGATGAAAAAAAACAAAATTTATTTGGCCTAATTCTAATCCAATGTCAGGAGGAGAAAAACCTAATACCCAACTATCACCGCCATCTTCACTTATCATATAATTATTTTGTACTTCTTGTAGTCCCGATGTTGTTCCTAATATCGCTATTATATAATTTGGATTATCAGGATCTGCCACTAATTGTTTCACTCCTACTATTGGAAAAAGTAAATCGTCTGTTACACAAACCCAATTGACTCCCATATTATTAGTCTTGAAAATTCCACCATTTTATGTACCAATTAAAATTTTAGTTATATCATTTGGGTTTACATGAATAGCAGTTACCATTCCGTTTTTTTGACCCGGATACAATTGTCCCAAACTTTGCCAATTTGATAAATCATTTTCGACACAGAAATTATCAGAACTTACCCAAGATTTTAAAGCTTTACCATAATTTTTCATTGAAAACACACTATCATTTGTAATACTAAGCCTTGGCAGATAATGGTACATCCATCGGTCAAACTGTTTGATAATCTTAATATTGCTTGAATCATTAGTTGATTTCAAATCATTATAACCACTAAAAATATCACTTACTTTTATTGAATCATCATCTGAAAATTCGGAAGGTGGAACATTAATAATTTGTTGAGTTTGACTCTTAGAATGGAATACAATCAATATGACACTAATAAATGGGAGGAAATATTTTTTCATTTTTAAAATTGATTAATTATTATAGGGGTTCTAATTTCTTTATTGTCTGAGGTGTAAAAAATTAAAGTGTAATATCCAGGAACAACTTTTAAATTACATTGATAAAAAGAATCGATTGAATTCAACAATGTCTGAGAACAAATTTTACCAGAGACGTCAATAACCTCCATTCTGTCGAGATTAATTTTAGATTCTATTTCAAAGACTCCATTTGATGGATTTGGAAACAACTTAATAGTATTTATTTCATTTTCATGAAGACCTGAGAAGCAATTATTACCATAAGTAAAATAAGAACAAGGGGTGAGTCTTGGATCTAGTTCTGTTTGAACATAATCAATATAATATAATACTTTTTCTTCTGGATATCTACGTCTTTTTTCATCGTGATACATATCAGTTGTAAATGCAACATTAATTGTACCCGCGTACTCAATAGTTACACCGACTGTGTCGTGAAATTGCATATTGGGGTCGTTTCCAAAGTTGTGGTTAGATATTGATAAAGAAGTATTTGGAAGGTCCCAGTACATCATTGGCCCATGTATTATTCCACCAGAATAAAAATTAAATCCATCGTAATTACCAAAATCGGATATAGAAAATAAAACATCATCGAAAAAATTCGAAACATATCCATAGGAACCTGTTAAAATACAATGTAAGTTATCTAAAATCCCTTTGTACCCTATAGCGTAATAATTCGGAGTATTTGTCAATAATATGTAATCAAAATCCGACTCAGTTGATTGATTATTGAAAAAAGAGGGTGACAATAAAGGGAATGCTCCGCCTAATGGTCCGATCGTGTCATAAAACAACAACGAATTCATAATTTCATTATCAAGGGTATCTTCATCTATATCTGATGTTAGAATAGAATACCCATAATTCAATCCATCTGGTTCAATACTAAAATCAACTGTGTTTTGAAAAGAAATCGGCACATAGGTACTGTCTCCAATAGGAATTGTTATTGGTGATGATATTGTTTCTAAATCAATTGAAGAAGTTTTGCCTTTAAGATAAAAGCGTAATTGCACATTGTTCGCATCTGTCGTTCCATGATTATAAATCCAAGCACCAAGTAAAGTGTCTGTAAAATGGGAGGTAGCATTTAAATGAAAATAACCATAATTTGACCAAATTGAGGTTTCCATATATATTCCAAGATCAATAGTTCTTATTCCCGTCTTATCTCCAAATGAAACAATACTTGTTTCTCCAAGATTAATTGCCGCAATTAATGAATCTCCTTCGTCTAATGAAATGATAACAAAGGGAATAGTAATACTTGCACTTTGAACTTCACTCGGAAAAGGTAGAGGTCTTCCCACCACACTATCAATAATAATTGCCCCTGTCGCTCCAGCAGCTTGAGCATTCAATAATTGATCATCCAAATTACACCCATATCTGTAAAATAGTGCATATTGATTATTCACATTATTTATGATTGGAGAACAAGCCGAAGCGTCGATTCCATCATTTGAAACAACAACTGTGTCACTAAACCAAGTACCATTTATGTAAAGATTTGGAGAGTTCCAAGCCGTACTTGGAGGAATTGATGGATAAATTCCTTTTAAATGTGAAGGTTGATTTATTTCAAATACCAATTGGGCTGAACTCCAAAAAGACGCCAAAATAACAATAGATAATAAAAGAAATTTTCTCATATATTCTAAAATGTTCTTTAATTCAGTTTGATAAATCTTCTATAATTCACGTGAAATGGTAAATGTATTTTATTTAATGTAATTAAGTTTGATACGAATTAACACCATTTGATATTAAAAACCTAATTTATTCATTATTAAATTTTAAGGTTAATATCTACTTTAATGGCTTTGTAATTCTAATTTTATAAGGAAAGGAAAAGTGGTCTTCGGCTGTTCATCACCCCCTTTCACAAAAACATATATGCAAGGGTAAAACAAGCCACTCCTAAAGTCGTGTCCCTTGCATATACCGTTCACTTAGCTGTTTCCTCAGAATTCGTCAATGCAGCTGTTCACTTGTTTTTGTTCAGTGGTTCTTCATGCGCCTCAGTCGCAGTTGCTTCATCCCCCCAAACCCGTAAAGGGTATAAATGGTTT
>VFKM01000045.1 GCA_009885545.1 Flavobacteriales bacterium | reverse complement strand
GCATTTTTTATAATTTTGGTCAAATGTAATGAATCGAGATTAGGACTGCAAGAAATTCAGACTTTGAGATAGCAGGATTTCAAGATTTTAAGACTCTAAGATTTCAACAATATCACTTTCACTGAAACGATCATTTCAAATGTTGCTACTATTTCTTGATTTTGGTCTAAGGCAAGAACATTTATTGTTTCATTAACTCTTTCTCCCGTTTCTTCACTTAATTTAATTGCTTTCTGAACTAGTTGGCCTTGATTACTTTCAAAAACAATATCACTTTCAGCCCGTTTAATAAAATCCGCTTTCATTCCTTTAAAAGCAAAAGAAACTTTCAAGTTAGATAACTCAGCAAAATAAAAGACATGAATTCCGCCGGCAACATCCGCTCCAACTGCCAAAGCACCAAAATACATGGAGTTCAAGTGGTTTTTAGTTCTTCGTCGCAATTTGATTTTGACACGAACTTGGTTTTCATCTATTGAAATTAACTTAGGTCTAACGAATCCAACCATAGGAATTTTAAAAAAGCCCAATAGAAATAGCATCCATCGCATTTTTCGAATTGAAATGATCTTAGTTGGCTTGCTCATATTCAGATTTCAAACGTTCTACTATGTCCTTGATTGGTTTAATTTCATGCACATAATCAATTGAAGGTCCAGCGCACCAAACAGTTTTATAAGTGGAACTAAAAGCAGCTTTTTGCAAACTTTTCATTCCTTTAAAAAAGGTGAAAGCCTTGAACCATTTTTTTAATCGTTTATTCTTATTCAATAGCTTTTCCAGCCAATTTTGGGTGATTCCAATTTCCTTTACATAAGGTGTATTTATCACAGAACATGGAGTTCCGGATAATTTTGTAGTCATTACAATATCTTTTGCACCATAATCTACACATGCTTGCTTGTATTCATCTGATACACCTGCCTCTGAAGAAGCAATAAAAATGCTCCCCATTGATAATCCAGCTGCACCTAAACTCAACATTTCTTTGATGCCTTTTCCAGAACCAACACCCCCGGCTGAAATAACGGGAATTTTACAGGCTTTTTTTAATTGAGGTATTAACTCTTTGTATGAAATGTTTCCAGCATGTCCACCAGCCTCTTTGTTCACAGCAATTAGTGCATCGGCTCCTAATTCTTCAACCTTTAAAGCATATTTGACATTTGTTACATCACAAAAAACTTTTATTCCTGCTTTGTGTGCTTCAATAATCGTTTCTTCAGGAGAACCCAAAGATGTTATAATGAAATCAATCTTTTCTTCACAGCATACTTTCAACTGTTCACGGTATAAAAAATTAGAATTATTGACAATCAAGTTAATTCCAAATGGACCTTTCACAGCTTTTTTAATATCTTGAATTGCCTGTCTTAATTCATCAGTTGACCGAAAATTAAGTGCTGGAATTGCTCCTGTAATACCTGATTTGATAGCTTCAATGATCATTTCTTTATTAGAAACGAGAAACATAGGCGCCATGATTATCGGGAAATGTATGTGCAATAATTCACATAATTCTGGTTTTGATCTTGTAGATTCCATATTTCGAAGATACAAATAATTTACTATGTACGCACAATTTAATGTGAGAATACAGAATATTTAAATCAATAAAGAGAAATTAAAATTGTTCGATTAACTTTGTTTTATGACAAAATCACAAGCTTGGATTAAAGCTCTTCGACTAAGAACGTTGCCATTATCGTTATCCGGAATTATCATTGGGTCTGCAATTGCAAAGTATAATGGATTCTGGGATTGGAGTATTTTTCTATTATCTCTACTAACAACAGTCCTTTTTCAGATAGTTTCCAATTTAGCAAACGATCTAGGCGATAGTGTCAAAGGGACTGATAACAAAGACAGAATAGGCCCAATGAGATCAGTTCAATCTGGCTTAATTTCTAAAAAAGAAATGAGAAATGCAGTTGTTATAACTTCAATCGTTAGTTTACTTTCTGCAGGAAATTTAATTTATATTGGGACAACGAACCTTCCACTTTCTATTTTATGGTTCTATATTGGATTAGCAGTCGCTTGCATTTTCGCTGCAATAACCTATACTATTGGCAAAAAAGCATACGGCTACTATGGGCTTGGTGATATAATGGTTTTTTTGTTTTTTGGAATTGTAAGCGTTTTAGGTGTTTATCCACTTTATGCCAAGTCAATTGATTGGATTATTCTGTTGCCTGCTTGTTCTATTGGATTATTAAGCGCTGCAGTTTTGAATTTAAACAATATGCGCGACCGAACAAATGATTCAAAATCTGGAAAGAACACATTGGTTGTTAAAATTGGTCCTGATTGGGCGAAGCTATATCATACTTTTTTAGTACTTGGAGGAATAATTTGTCACGTGATGTTCCTGGTAACAATCAACCATAGTCTTGCATTTATAGGTTTACTTCCAGCAATCATCCTCATTCTTCATTTGCAAAAGGTAATGAAAACAAAAAATCCAAAAGATTTTGATCCGGAATTGAAGAAAGTAGCACTTAGTACTTTTGGAATTGCTTTATTAACTGCAATTGGCTTGGTTATTTAACGATGAAAGCCACCTTCACAAAATTAGAATTGCACTTCAAACGACCTGTAGGAACTAGTCGTGGAATTATGCATATTAAAAACAGTTGGATTCTGAAATTAACAGAAAACGGAATAACTGGAGTTGGTGAAATCAGCATTATCGAAGGATTATCACCAGATTTTCAGAATAGTGAAAGTTTTGAGAAAAAAATTCAAGAGGTATGTGAAGAATTGGAACATGGAGCATGGAACATGGAGCATGGATTATCCTCAGTCAAAACGTTTCCTTCGATTAAGTTTGGCTTTGAAACTGCATTACTTGATCTACAAAATGGCGGAAAAGGAATCATCTTCGACAACGATTTTACTCATAGAAAGCACAAACTTCCTATCAATGGATTGATTTGGATGGGAGATGAATCTTTCATGAACGAACAAATTGAACAAAAACTTACAGAAGGTTTTTCAACGCTCAAAATGAAAATTGGCGCAATGGATTTTGAAACAGAATTAAAACTTCTTGAATCAATCAGAAAGCGTTATTCAAAAAATGAAATTACACTTAGGGTTGATGCAAACGGATCTTTTACACCTCATCACGCAGAATTAGCTTTAAAACAACTGTCAGAATTGGATATTCATTCTATAGAGCAACCAATACAAGTTGGTCAGTGGGAAGAAATGAAAAATCTTTGTGCAGTTTCTCCAACTCCAATTGCTTTAGATGAAGAATTGATTGGGATTGAAGATCTTTCTAAAAAAATTGAATTACTAGAAACTATTTGTCCACAATACATCATACTAAAACCAAGTTTACACGGTGGAATTTCTGGTACACAAGAATGGATTCATTTGGCAGAAGAACGAAATATCCCATGGTGGTTGACCTCAGCACTTGAATCAAATATTGGATTAAATGCTATTTGTCAATTGGCAGGAGAATATAATAATCCGTTACCTCAAGGATTAGGAACAGGGTCACTTTATACGAATAATGTTGAAAGCGACCTTGTTGTTGAGAAAGGATTTATTTTTAAAAAAGTGATGAGTGAGAAGTGATGAGCGAGAAGTGAGGAGTGTAGAGTTTATAATTTGAAATAACTCATAACTTATAGCTCATAGCTCATAACTTTTTAATATCTATCTCCTTTACCAAACCACGTTTTCTTTCCCTTATTTTTTGCAGAAGCTTGTTTTTGTTCTCCTCTAGGTGTTGGTTTTGCATTTGCTCCATTTCTAGAAGGACGCGGTGGACGTTGATGTTGTTCTTTCTTTTCAATTACAAACACTTCCATCGGATAAGGATGATTTTCCACAACTGGAATCGTTGTATGAATCAACTTCTCGATATCTTTTAAATATGCTTTTTCTTCATAATCACAGAATGATATTGCAGTTCCTTTATTCCCTGCCCTACCAGTTCGACCGATTCTATGAACATATGTTTCACAGATGTTTGGCAATTCGAAATTGATTACCAATTCCATTTCTTCCACATCTATTCCACGAGCAGCAATATCCGTTGCAACTAGTACACGAATCGTTTTATCTTTGAAATTACTCAAAGCACGTTGACGGTTGTTTTGGCTTTTATTTCCGTGAATTGCTTCTGCTTTAGTACCATGTTTCGCTAAATGCTTCACCACTTTGTCAGCACCATGCTTTGTTCGAGTAAAAACTAAAACAGATGTCGCTGGTTCCTCAGCCAATACATCCACTAGCAATGCATTTTTATTTCCTTTATCAACGAAATACAACGATTGTTTGATTATTTCTGCTGTCGAAGAAACTGGAGTGACTTCAACACGGATTGGATCACGAAGAATCGTACTTGCCAATTTCAATATCTCAGGCGCCATTGTCGCAGAGAAAAATAAGTTTTGACGTTTTTCAGGCAATGCACGAATCAATTTATTGACATCGTGAATGAATCCCATGTCTAACATACGATCTGCTTCATCCAAAACAAAAATCTCTACATCACGAATAGAAATAAATCCTTGCGTCATTAAATCCAATAATCTACCTGGCGTTGCTACAAGAATATCAACCCCATTTTGT
>VFKM01000081.1 GCA_009885545.1 Flavobacteriales bacterium | reverse complement strand
TTGGTGTGATGTTAAAGAAAGTTGGGATGTAAATGAACATCCGTTGGTCACTATTGATTTTCTTGAAAAAGAAGTTGTTACGTCTGGAACGAATTTCGTTGTTATAACTGGTGGTGAACCAGCAATGTATAACTTAACTGAACTAATTAATCGCTTGAAAAAACATCAAATTGAAGTCGCAATAGAAACGTCTGGTACTTATAAATTGATCGGTGATATTGATTGGTATTGCTTTTCACCTAAAAAATTCAAAGCTCCAATTGATGAAGCATATGTAAAAGCGAACGAATTAAAAATTATTATTAATCATCCTTCCGATTTTGAATGGGCTGAGATACACGCATCAAAAGTGAATACAAATTGTAAATTATACCTTCAACCTGAGTGGTCAAAACAGGAACGGTTTTTGCCAACTATCATTGATTTTGTGAAAAAACATCCAAAATGGCGTATTTCTTTACAAACTCATAAATTCATGAATATCCCATAACTATGAAAAAAGCATTGTTCTTTCTAAGTTTACTTTTCATTGCAGCATGTTCGAATGCTCAAGTAAAATATTCTACCAATAACAAAAAAGCGATTAAATTATTTGAACAAGGTAAAAATGCCCCTGGGGAAACGCTTGATCCGGTTACTCGTCAACCTAATTATAGAGGTGGGATTGATTTCTTAAATAAAGCAATAGAAAAAGATCCTCTTTTTTGGGAGGCACATATGTTTGCAGGTGAATATTGTGAAATTTTAGGAGATTATTCAAATGCAATATCTCATTACGAATCTGCATTATCAATAAATCCAAATCACAGTCCTTCAGGAAGTACTTTTTTCTATTTAGCGAATCTTCAACAAGCTATTGGAGATTACGAAAAAAGCATAAAAAACATTGACATTTTTGTTCGTAATAGAAATGCAAATCAAGACTTAGTTAATCAAGCTTATGGCATACGAAACAATTGTGAATTTGCTTTAAAATCTATTAAAAATCCGAGAAGTTTCAATCCAATTAATGTGGGCGCTGGAATTAACACAGCTGATCCTGAATATTTTCCAACCATAACAGTAGATGGTAAAACTATTCTTTTTACTCGTAGAATAGATGATGAACGTGTTCTCGGACCTATGAAGGAACAGGAAGATTTTTATGTTTCTGAGCTTTTCGAAAGAATTTGGGGCAAAGCCATTGCAATGCCGATGAATGTAAATACTATAAATAATGAAGGTGCTCCTACAATAAGTGCAGATGGTAGATCTTTAGTTTTTGTTGCGTGTCCTGATGGAAGTGGTGAAAATTATGGTGAGGGCAGAACGGGAAAAGGAAGTTGCGATTTATTTTACACAAAAAAATTAGGAACAAAATGGATGAACCCAATTAATCTGCCTGGAAATGTGAACTCTTCCCATTGGGAAACTCAACCTTCACTTTCTGCGGATGGTAAAACATTGTATTTCATTAGAGGATTAAGAGGAAGAAATGATACAAACAATTCAGATATTTATATGTCCAAATTATTAAATAATGGCTCATGGACGACACCTGAACGATTGTCTGACGTTGTTAACACACCTTTTCACGAAGAATCAGTGTTAATTCATCCAGATGGAAAAACGCTTTATTTTGCATCTAGAGGACACACAGGAATGGGTGGATCAGATTTATTTGTTTCAAGAATGGACACCAAAGGGAATTGGGGGAAACCAGAAAATTTAGGATATCCAATTAATACAATGTATGACGAAAATTCATTAATGGTTACCGCTGATGGAGAAATTGCTTTCTTTGCTTCTGACAGAAAAGGTGGTTTTGGAGATTTAGACATTTATTACTTTGAAATACCGGAAGAATTTAGACCAACCAAAACACTTTACTTTGAAGGAATGGTTTACGATGTTTCAACTAGAAATCCTGTACCTGGTAAATTTCAATTAATAGACCTAAAAACAGGAACAGAAGTTATTGTCTCAGAGGCTGATAAAGTGACAGGTGAGTTTATGGTTTCTTTACCTCTTAACAGAGAGTATGCTTTGAACGTTTCATATCCTGGATATACGTTCTTCTCCCAAAACTTTAACATGACCAATCCAGAAGGGTTAGAATCTATTCACATGGACGTTCCAATGGTTCCCATAACGAATAGTACTCCAACTTTACTTGCCAATGTTTTCTTTGATTTAGGAAAATCCTCATTGCGGTCTGAATCTTTTGTAGAATTAAATAAATTATATGATTTCTTGGTTAATAATCCTACTCTATCAATTGAAATAGGAGGACATACAGATACTCGTGGAGATGATAAGGACAATTTGAAATTATCAAATGATCGTGCAAAAGCAGTTTATGATTATGTTGTGGCAAAAGGGATTGACGCTAAAAGAATCTCGTACAAAGGTTATGGCGAAACAAAACCGGTTATAACAGATGTTGAAATTAGTAAATTGTCGACTGAATCAGAAAAAGAAGCTGCTCATCAATCAAATCGTAGAACTGAATATAAAATAATATTGTAGTGTATTTTATAAAATTAATACGTCCCATTAATCTTGCGATCATTGTATTAACAATGTATGGCGTTCGCTTTTACATTCGAACAGTCAATTATTTTCAAAAAATAGATGATAATCAAGTTGATTTTTTATTGCTTGTTATTTCAACGGTTTTAATTGCCGCAGCAGGAAATATTATCAATGATTACTTTGATGTTAAAGCTGATAGAATTAACAAGCCCGAAAAACTTATCATAACAAAACACATTAGTAGACGTTGGGCAATATTAACACATTGGACTTTTAATGGTATTGCATTTAGTATTGCCATTTATTTAAGTATTAAATATCAATCGTTATGGTTTGTCTTCATACACCTATTATCGATTAATGCTTTATGGTTTTATAGCATGCTCTTTAAAAGGAAAATTCTTACTGGAAATTTATTAATTGCTTCTCTTACAGCATTAATACCAATTTTGGTAGTTATATATTTCAAAGTTGGAAACACTTTTCATTTCGAATATTCAGAATTTAATTCAGATTCTTGGGTAGCAATAATTGATTTTAATTTAATTTATTTACTCTCAATTTTTGCCTTTATACAAAACTTTGCTCGTGAAATAGTTAAAGATATTCAGGACGTAGAAGGCGATAAATTAATTTATGTTAAATCGTTGCCAATGCTAATTGGAAATTGGAATTCATTGAGATTTGTTAGTGTGATACTCCTTCTACTCCCAGTTTTTTATACCATAGTTTGCTACTATAAATTTAATGTATTAATAGGCCAAAGCAATTTTTTAATAGTAACAATTCCTTTTATCATCACCTCAATGATAAATCTAATTGTTATAATTTTAATTTATGTTGATAAATCCAAACGATTAAAATTATATGACATTTTAATTAAAATTTCAATGTTATTTGGTGTTTTAGCAACATTTTACATTGCTTATTTCTATATATGAAACTTATTCTTGGATCAAAATCTCCTCGTCGAAAAGAATTACTCTCAACACTCGGTTTTGATTTTGAAATTCGAACAAAGGAAACAGACGAGTCTTTTCCGATATCTCTAAAATCATATGAAGTAGCATTGTTTGTTGCTAATAAAAAAGCGCAAGATTTAATTTCTGATTTAAATGAAGGTGAAATTATTATTTGCGCTGATACGATTGTGGTTGTTGATGAAACCATTCTTGGAAAACCAAAAGATATTTCTGAAGCAACTCAGATGTTAGAAAAATTATCTGGACGAGAACATTTGGTTATTACTGGAGTCGTTATTGCATCCAGAGAAAAAAAAATACAATTCCAATCAACAACAATAGTCACTTTTCTACCTTTATCTCCTGATGAAATTCAACATTATATTGAAAAATATAAACCTTTTGATAAAGCAGGCTCTTATGGGATTCAAGAATGGATTGGAGCTGTCGCAATTCAACGTATTGAAGGTTCCTATAATAATGTCGTTGGTTTGCCAACTCTCGAAGTTTATCAAGCATTGAAAAAATTTCAATAAAAAAGGCCGCCAGTCAAATGACTAGCGACCTTTTCACTTATTTTTATTTGATTTACCTTACTTTAAAGAATATTCTTCTATTCTTTGCCATTATTAAATCAGCATCATCATTTTCATTAATCTCTGTGTTAGGCTCTTCACTTCCTATGGCTGACGAAATTAACCTAGAAGCGTCTATTCCATTGTCAGTCAAATAATTATAAATAAGATTAACACGTTTTGAAGCCATATCAGCATACGCTGGTTTTTCCACTGCCACTGAATCTTCTTGTTTATCGCTATGTCCCATTATTTCTAACTTTAATGCTGGACTAGCTTTCATTTCTTCTAAAACAAGTTTTAAGGTTTCTTCGCCAACTGGAGTTAGGTTTGCCTTTCCAAAAGCAAAAAACATTTGCTGTGCTTCAATTTTTTGTGTAACCGTCATTTTATCATTTAAGACAATAGCTTTTTGATAAATTGTACCAGAAAATTCGTTTAAATCTTCTTCAATAAGGCAATCACATTTTAATCCATCATTAATTAAATTAACTGACACTTCATCTAAATAATAATAAGCTGCAATTAATTGATCAACTTTTAAATCTTTCGATTTCTTACTTGTCTCTTTGCGCGTTCTATCTTCAGCGTAAAAATTACCTATTGTCATATATTTTTCGCCCCCTTCTGCTGTATATGTTCCACAGATTTCTTCCCAACTGAATTGTTGATCGATTGTTTTGGTATCATTATCTGGACGTAATACGTGTGCCACGTCTTTAATAATTGTTTTCTCATCTGTCGCAAATTCTTTTTTCGAAAAATTAGCCCCAATTTGATTTGAAGAATATTTCGATGCTTCAGCTAATGAAACATAAAATTTAACACAGTATTTCATTCCTTTTTTCATCGGTGCGTCAAGTTTCACCATTACATATGATCGAGGAATTTTATTACCTGGAGATAAAGCTGTAAAACCTGCATAATTGGAACCTTCACGCGCATCTTCTTTACCATAACCATTCAATGGGGCATTAATTTCTGGAGATTTACTTGGTGTAAATAAATCAGCACGCATTCCAGTCGGAGATGTCCAACCCGTTGCACTCGTAATACCGCCTAGTTTTTTAACTTTCCCATCTGTCGCTTCAAAACCTCCATTTGGCACCAAATTTTCACCTTGTTGTGCAAAAGATGTAATTGTAGTCAATCCAATTAACATAATTGAACTGATTTTTCTTATATTATTAGAACTGTATTTCATAATCTTTTACTGTTTTTATAAACGTTTTAACCTTCTCAGGATCAATATCTGGATACACTCCATGTCCCAAATTTACAATATGTCTTTTACTTTCAAACGAATCTAACATTTTATTTGTCAAATCCTGAACTACTTTGTGTGAAGAATATAACGCACAAGGATCTAAATTCCCTTGTAATGTGCGGGTTTCTCCAATTTCATTTCTAATCTCGACACTATTCATATTCCAATCCAAACCAATGGTGTTACATTCTAGTTTTGCAATTGCTGAAATTGATGTAATCGCTCCTTTAGCAAAAATGGTTAAAGGAACTTCATTAACAGCATTGGCTATTCTATGAATATATTTTAATCCAAATTCAGCATATTGCTCTGTTCCTAATATTCCTGCCCATGAGTCGAAAATTTGTAACATATGCGCACCAGCTGCAGCTTGTGCTTTCAAATACTGAATTGTGACATCCGTAATTCGACTTAGCAACTCATGTGCCAAAACTGGATTGGTATATAATAATTTACGTGATTCAGAAAAAGTTTTTGAACCATGTCCTTCTACCATATAGCAAAAAATTGTCCAAGGTGCACCAGCAAAACCTATTAATGGTACTCGACCATCTAATTCTTTATTTGTAAGCTTAATAGCCTCCAGTACATATCCAAGTCTATCTTCAATATCAAAATTTGTTTCGGCATATTTTAGACCTTCCTCATTTCGAATTGTTTTTTCAAACCAAGGACCTTTAGCTTCCAACATTTGGTATTCCAATCCCATTGCTTCAGGGACAACCAAAATATCAGAAAAGATAATTGCTGCATCAACTCCTAAAATATCAACGGGTTGAACTGTTACCTCAGCAGCAAATTCTGGCGTTTCAACTAACTCTTTGAATCCGGACAAATTTGAACGCACCGCGCGATATTCTGGTAAGATTCTACCAGCTTGTCTCATTAGCCAAACAGGGTATCTTTCAATCGATTCACCTCGAGCAGCTCTTAATATTAAATCATTTTTTAATTCCATTGCTTGCAAAGATAATCAAAGAGTTTTTTTGAAGTAATTTTCATTGAAAAATTACCAAATAATTGGATTTTTATTCATTTTAAGTAAATATTCATTGGTTTTACTAAAATGTTTACAACCAAAAAAACCACGATAACTTGATAAAGGAGAAGGGTGGACTGATTTTAACACAAGATTCTTTTCAGAATTTACATTACCTGCAATTCTCTGAGCTTTTGAACCCCATAATATATAAACTACTCCTTCAGTTTGCCGATTCAATACATTAAGAATGGCATCAGTAAATATCTCCCACCCAATTTTTGAATGACTGTCAGCTTTCCCTTCTTCAACTGTTAGAACTGAATTTAACATTAGAACTCCTTGTTCTGCCCATCTTTCTAAATTACCATTCTCAGGAAAAGCTAAGCCTAAATCACTCTCAATTTCCTTAAAGATATTGGTCAAACTTTTAGGAAATGGTTTAATATTTCTCTCGACTGAAAAACATAAACCATGCGCATGTCCTTTTTTTGGATATGGATCTTGACCAAGGATTACAACTTTAACTTTCTCAATCGGACAAAGATTTAAGGCTTGAAAAATCATTGACTTTGGAGGAAAAATAGCAGAAGGCTTATTCGTATATTCAGATTCGACATATTTTTTTAATTCTAAAAAATAAGGCTTTTGAAATTCTTCCTTTAAAGCCAATGACCAAGATTTTTCTAAATTCATATCCATTGCTCAAATTTAATGTAATCGTTGATATTGTTTTTAAATAAGTTAAATTGTTCGATTATCTTTGTTTTATGAAGAGTATATATTTCTTATTTATATTGGTCACTTTCGTAATTTTTTCCTGCGGTGATGCTCCGAAAGAAATAAGTGAAAAAGTAGTTCATAAAGTTGAAGGAAATCAATCTGTTGAACAGATGGCTAAACGACATATGGAGAGTCAACTATCTATTCCTGCAACTGAAAAGTATACTTACCATATTTATAAGGCTCATTTAGATGAAGATGAAAAAATCGATGCAATTATATCTTTGAATAGATTAAACTTTGCTATGAATGAAGCCTCATCATCTAATAAAACATCAAAAAATGCTGAAATTGGATTTATGGGGAATTACAATTACATCTTCTTTTTTGATGGTGGTCTAAATAAAATATCTCCTCCAATAGCTATTCCATCAAGTCCGTTAGCAGAATTAAAAATTGCCTTTGAAAATATTCATTCGGACTCTTACAAGGATGTTTTAGTCGACTTTCGTGTTCTTAATGGATCTTTCAAAGATTATTACACGGTATCCAACCATATTCCAAGACGCGTTTTCCAATGGAAAAATTATGACGGTTTAAAAAGTGAAATAAATGAAGCTTACACATTCGATTATGCTGAAGGAACAATGGGTTTTGTTAAGGATATTTTAGTAAAAAAAGCGAAATTGATTCAACCTAAAAAAGACATTGATATTTATAAATATGATCCTGTCTTAGAAGAAAGTGATGAAATTGTTTACCGATTTTTTTATCATCCTGATCAAGGAAAATATATGACACAGAAAAAAAATAGAAAATAATAACAAAAAGAAAGGCGACAATAAAATGTCGCCTTTCTTTTTGTTATTAACCAAATTAAAAATTTCCTCTTAGAGTTATAATAAAATTGCGTCCTGGTGCAGATATATTAGATGCAAACTGCCGATAATTTCGATCTAAGATATTTTCACAAGCTATTTGCAATCCTAGAAACTTATTAAACTGATAGCCTAGTCGAATATTTACAGTATACCAAGAAGGCATTCCTTCTGGCAAAGCATATGCTTCATTATCCTCTCCAGATGGACTATATTCTGCAATTTTTTTCATAGCACTGTAATTCACGAAAACATCAGATCTAAATTTCCCTTGGTTGATCTGAAAACCAAATTTCCCAAAAGAAGGTGGGATATGGTCCAAAGGAATAGCTATTGAATCTGTTACAATACGTGCATAGGTATAGTTGTAAGTTGCATATACGGATATGTTCTTATTTGCCTTTACATTCATATTCAATTCCAAACCATATAAATAAGCTTTGTTCGAATTAGTCGTAGCGACAACGTTACTCAAAGTTCCATTAAACATAATTGAATCTTGACCCTCAAACTTAAAGTCTTGAGTTGTCAATGCATTTCTATACAATGTGTAATAACCTGTTGCTTGCAACGTCAAAACATCCCCAAAAACATTTGAAATACCAACTTCACCATTATATGTATATTCTGGTTTTAAAAGATCATTGGGAACTGTAATATTCCCAGGGGTTGATTCAAATACTTTACTTAAATCATCTACATTTGGCGCTCTAAATCCCGTTGAAATTAAAGCTGTAACTCGACTTTCTTCAGTTGGCATATAAATTAAGCTCAAATTTCCTGTTAATGCTGAATTATTCTGATTTGCCTCTTTGAATGGGAAATTAAAGAATGTTGTATCTGTAAACTTTGCATTCAATCCAACATTTGAAAAACGTAACCCATCATTTAAGATTACTTTGTCTGAAATTTCCCAAGTATGAGTAGCATAAACGGCTAATGACGTCATATTTGATCCACCTGAAGCATAACGAGTAATCGAAGGTGTTTGAACACCAGTATTGATATCTCTTGTGAAAGCTGAAGAATTGACTTTATTATACCAACCTTCAAGCCCATAACGAAATTCATGTTTTCCTTTTTTCTTGGCCATATCAACATTCAGATTGAGAATATCCAATTTTTCAATTTGATTACTTTGAGCAACAGTATTAAATCTTCTGTCAATTCTACTTTCTTCAATTTGTTGATAACCTAGAATGAATCGAGCATTATCATATATTCGTTTTCTTTCCGTCAATTGCAGCGTGTAAGATGTCAATAGCCTTTTTTGAGGTCCGTAATACCATTCTGCAAATTTTGGAATACCTCCAGAAGCAAGAGTTAAACGGTCGTAACGTGGAATATCAGAGGAAGTCGAATATTGAACGTTAACCAAATGTTTGATTGAAGATTTTGGTTGATACAAGAATTTTTGCAAAACATCAATCTGAGTATAGCCAGAACCAACTTGAATATTTGTGTCTGCATTAACGAAAACAGAATCTTTTCCATCAATTCTTTTTACATACCATGGACGAGCGCCGAAATTTCCAACAGAAGGTTCTCGGTTAGCTCCTTGACGTAAGTCTCCATAATTGGAATACGTAAATGAGGTTAATGAACCAAACTTCTTACCTCCAACAGATATATTTGCATTTGCCGCATATCCATTATTTGCTGACATGTAACGTGTAAATGCTCCTGCCTTAACTTTAATTTTGTCATCGCTAGATAACAATGGATTTTTAGTTGTGAACGACATCACACCACCTAGTGCATCTGATCCATATACCACCGATCCAGGTCCGAAGATAATTTCAACTCTTTCCATTAAAGCATTATCCAATGTTATGATATTTTGGACATGCCCACTTCTGTAAATTGCTGTATTCATTCTAATGCCATCAACAACCAAAAGCACTTTATTCGTTTCAAATCCTCGTATGATTGGACTTCCTCCTCCAAGTTGACTTTTTTGAACAAAAACATTTCCAGTATTCGAAATCACATCAGCCGTTGAACTTTGATTCATAGTTTGAATTTCCGAGGCACGCAAAACTTGTATTTTTTGGGCAACATCTTTTCTCTTCTCTTCAAATTTACTCGCTGAGACAACAATTTCATTAATAGAATTGATATTTTCGGTCATCACCACTGTGTTTTCTTGAGATTTGATTTGATCTAGGGTAATGCTTATTGAACTATACATTGGATTTAAAAAAACCAATGTTTGATTACCTACCAAACCAGAAAGAGTAATTACACCCGATTGATTTGATTTTGTAATCATTGTGTTATCGTTTAATTTATATACTTCAACATTTTCAATAGGTTGAAGAGAATTTTGGTCAATAATTGTAATTGACTGTGCTTGTGACATAAAAATTGTCGACAGGTAAAACATAAGCAAGCCTATTTTTTTCATAAGAATTTCTTTAATAATTAAAAAGGTAGAATCAGAGATGATTCAATTAAGAATTACTAAGAAAACTGTGGTGGAGGAGAAACTAATTTGATTGATTTCAATGAAAAATAATCCAAATAATTGAATGCTGTGGTTGTATTCTCTTTTAAAGAAACAATTTGCACATCAATAAAATTAACTATTGGTAAAGCTGGCGTTTGCAATAACTTGAATAAACTAGATACAGGACTGTGCTGATTATCGTCACCTAAATTTGAGGAAACATTTTGATTCAATTTCGCAAAAAGTACTTTTTCTTGTTTATCGGAAATACATTCTAAATGTGTTATTCCATTTGATTTTGATTTTCTTACAACATCATAAAGATTGCCATTCAAATCAAATTCATTTTTTTTCAGCCAAACAAGGTTTTTCAATTGAGAGGTACTGAAATCGAAAATCACAAGTTTGTCTTTTGGAACCCCTTCTTTTAATTGCGCTTTGATATCTTTTTTTAAATTATAATGTGCAAATTCAAAATACCCCACAAATCCAATGATTTGTATGGCAAAAAGAATCAATAAACCAAAAGACACTAGTTTTCGCACAATCAAAAGTATAACTTTGGGCTGTTAAATCAAATAGATGCTTAACCTTTTTCAAATTAAATATACTATTCTAAATGCAAGAATTCATAAAATCAACAAAGACATTTCGTTATAATACTATCGGAAATCCAGATACAGCTAAAACGATTATATATGTTCTTCATGGTTATGGTCAATTATCAGAATATTTTATACAAAAATTCGATGAACTAAAGGAAGAGTATTTCATTGTTGCGCCAGAAGGAATGCACCGTTTTTATTTGAAGGGTTCGTCTGGTAGAGTTGGTGCTTCTTGGATGACAAAAGAAGATAGAATGAATGATATCTCCGATAATTTGAATTGGTTAAATCAATTGGAGAATGAAATATCTGCAAAACATCAATTTGATAAAAAAATTATATTAGGTTTTTCCCAGGGTGGTGCAACTGCAATAAGATGGTATTATCATAGTCATTTTAAAATTAACCAATTAATAATTTGGGCTGCCGTTTTTCCACCTGATTTAAATATTGAAAATGAATTGAGCAAATCTACCAATCACAATAAGTATTTCGCAATTGGAAATAAAGATGAATTTTACACTGATACAATCGAAATTATAGAATATTATAATAAAGCTGGTTTTAAAACAACCACTTATGACGGTAAACATGATATACATCCTCAAACATTAAAAATAATTCTCGATTCATACAGTAATCAATGATATTATAAGACTTTTACTGTTTTTCACAAGATATAAATTGAATTAAATATTTTTTATTTGGCACAATTTCTGATATTTGCACAGAAAACAAATGAACATGAAATTATTTCTTACACTTTTAGTATTATTATCTTTTAACTGTTACAGTCAAGACGCAAAATCTCAGGGCATTTTAGACAAGCTTTCAACAAAAATGAAAAGTCAAAAATCATTTTATATTGAATTCACAGCAAATATTAAAAACACAACAAACGGTTCAAACGAAAGTGAAACCGGAAAAGGTTGGGTAAAAGGAGAAAAATTTTATGCTTCTTATGGAGACAACACTATTATATCTAATGCAATCAAATCTTGGACGATAGTAAAAGAAGAAAAATCTGTTTATGAAACAGATGCAAATGAAGCTGGAGATGAAGGGATGAACCCAAAGAAATTAATGACAATTTGGGAAAGTGGTTTTAAGAACAAATATGAAAAAGAGGATAAATTGAATAACGAGGCAGTTCATGTTATTTATTTATACCCAAAGAATCCAGCGAAAGTTGATTACCATACTATCATTTTATATATTTCTAAGGTATCCAACGAATTGAAAAAAGCAATCATGAAGGCGAAAGATGGAACAGTAATGACATATACATTAACCAAGTTTCAATCAAATCCAGCAATTGAAGACACGAAGTTTGTGTTTGATATTAAAAAATATCCTGGTTATACGTTGATTAAGGATTAAAAAAAGAAGAAATAAAAAAGGGCTTCCAAATAATGGAAGCCCTTTTTTATTTCTTCTTTTTCAATTTCTGACCTTTCGTTTTTGGTCGACCGTATTTTTCTTGTTTGGCTTTTTTCCAGTCTTTTCTCACATTGACTTTTTGATTTTTAGCCGATTTCTCATGAAAAGCATCACCAACATTTTCTCTTTTCGCAATTTTTATATCAACATTCGGCATATTGATTTTTGGCTCTTCATCATAAATCAATTCTGTCGAGACTTCAAGATCAGAAGGTAATTTCAAATACTTAATTTTGATCTTCCCTAATCCTTCGTCTATTCTGTCGTTTAATGTTTTTTCAAATTCGGAGAATAAACTTATTGCTTCACCTTCTTGGTCAGCTCGTCCTGTTCTTCCTACGCGGTGAATGAAATTCTCAAAGTCGTCAGGTGCATCAAAATTAATAACATGTGTCACTTTAGAGATATCCATTCCTCTCGAAATAATATCTGTAGCAATCAAAATAGTCGTTTCGCCACTGTGAAATTTATTCACGGCATTGAATCTAAAGTTTTGAGATTTATTAGAATGGATTACACCTAATCTATCTTCAAATTTCTGGGCTAATCTTTCGTAAACGACATCTGCATAAGACTTACTTGAAACGAAAACCAGTACTTTTTCCATTGCCTTCGTTGTTGAAAGCAACTGTTCAAGCAGGTTTAATTTCGTGTTGAAATTTGGAACTTTATATCCAGTCAACAATATATTTTCCAGTGGTGTTCCTGCAGGAGCAGCTTCAATTTTCACAGGCGAAATGAAATAATCATCTAACAAAGCTTCAACTTCTTCATTCATTGTTGCAGAAAACAACATACTTTGTTTTTTCTCAGGTAATAATTCTAGTACATTTTTAAGTTGGTGTCTAAATCCCAGGTTAAACATTTCATCCACTTCATCAACCACTAGTTTTTTAATTCCTTTCAGAACTAAATCACCTCTTAAAACCAAATCAAGCAATCTACCCGGTGTTGCAACTAAAACATCCAAACCTAAACTAACTTGTTCAGCTTGTGTTCTAATATTCACTCCACCGTATACCCCTACAACTGTTAAAGTCATATGAGTTGTTAGCTTTTCAACTGTTTCCACAACCTGAGCTACAAGCTCTCTTGTTGGTACAATTATCAAAATTTGAGGAAGGCGATCTTTTGAGAAATTCCATTGTCTAAGACATGGTAATAAAAATGCCAATGTTTTACCCGTTCCAGTTTGAGCAATTCCCAACATATCCTTTCCAGACATGATCACAGGAAATGCTTTCACTTGTATTGTTGTAGGATGAATATATTCCAATTCATCTAAAGCGTTAATTAATTGCTTATTGAGATTTAAATCTTTAAAAGTAATTTCGTCCATAATATTTTGGTAAACGGCATTAAACCGTTTATTTATTACTACTTAATAGTTAAGCAGTTCGTTTATTGCAATTTTTAGTCGCTCCTTAGGTAAAAATTGAATTTCTAATGTTTCAGCAAATGGAATTGGTGTGTCCAATGATGCAACTCTTTTAATTGGAGCATCCAAATTATTAAAACAATTCTCATTGATTAATGCAACCAACTCTCCTCCTATTCCACCTGTCATGCAGTCTTCATGTAAAACAATTACTTTACCTGTCTTATTCACAGCATTGTAAACTGCATTCGTATCAAGTGGTAAAAGTGTTCTTAAATCAATTATTTCAGCAGAAACATTTGGTAATAATTCAATTGCTTCTGTTGCCCAATGAACACCCATACCATAAGTTATGATGGTTAAGTCTGTCCCTTCAGTTACCGTTCTTGCTTTTCCAATTTCTACCGTATAATAGTCATTAGGAATTTCTTCCTTTAAACTTCTATACAAATTTTTATGTTCAAAAATCATCACTGGATTTGGGTCTTCGATAGCTGCATTCATCAAACCTTTTGCATCGTATGGTGTAGATGGATAAACAACTTTCAATCCTGGAGTATGTGTAAACCAAGCTTCATTACTTTGAGAATGGAAAGGTCCTGCCGCTGAACCTGCACCTGTTGGCATTCGCACAACAACATCAGCATTTTGTGCCCAACGCCAGTGCATTTTAGCTAAATTATTTATTATTTGATTGAATCCACACGTAACGAAATCAGCAAATTGCATTTCAACGATTGCTTTCATTCCAGAAATTGACAATCCTAAACCAGCGCCTACAATTGCAGATTCACAAATTGGTGTGTTTCGCACTCGATCCCTACCAAATTGTTCCACAAATCCTTCAGTTACTTTGAATGCACCTCCATATTCTGCGATATCTTGACCCATGATAACTAATTCAGGATATTTTTCCATTGATTGGCGAAGTCCATCTTGAATTGCATCAATAAAACGTTTTTCGGTTTTTTCACCCTTTCCTTCAATTACAAGTTGCTCGAATGGTGCATATACATCTTGTATTTCTTCTTCGATTGAAGTACTTATTGAACTTTCTGCCTGTGCAATATCAAATCCTGCTTGAATATCTTCCTTAATTTCTTTGCGAATCTTTTCTATTTCTTCTTCACTCAAAATCCCTAATTCCTTCAAATACAATTCGAAATTCATAATAGGGTCTTGTTTAGACCATTCATCTTGTAATCCTTCAGGATAATACTTCGTTCCGGATGCTTCTTCATGCCCACGCATTCTGAAAGTCATTAATTCTAATAAATATGGTTTTGGATTTTCACGAATGTCCTCGTTTATTTTTCTAACAGCACGAATAACATCTAAGATATTGTTTCCATTCACTTGAACTGCTTCCATTCCGTATCCAATACCTTTATCGATAAATTGCTTACATCGAAATTGTTCTACCGATGGCGTTGATAATCCCCAACAATTGTTCTCAACTGCAAAAATTACCGGTAAATCCCAAACAGATGCAACATTCAACGATTCATGAAAATCGCCTTCAGAAGCACCTCCATCACCTGTAAAAACAATAGTAGATTTCTTTTCTTTTCGCAATTTAGCGGCTAATGCAATACCATCAGCTATTCCTAATTGAGGTCCAAGATGCGAAATCATTCCAACTAATTTATATTCTTGCGTTCCAAAATGGAATGAGCGATCTCTTCCTTTTGTAAAACCAGAAATTTTACCTTGAAATTGTGAAAACAATCTATTCATAGGAATTCCACGAGTTGTGAAAACACCTAAGTTTCGATGCATTGGCAAGATATACTCATCCTCATTCATTGCGTATGCGCAACCAACAGAAATTCCTTCTTGTCCCCATCCAGAGAACCATTTAGTAATTTTCCCTTGACGCAATAAGATGAGCATTTTCTCCTCAATTAAACGAGGTTTAATTAATGTTTTATATATAACCAAAAGTTCTTGGTCATCAAATCCTTCTCGGCTAAATTCAATATGTCTTTGTTCTAAAACTTCCATTCTTCTATTAATTGGAATTGAGAGTGCAAAATTAACCCAATTTGTTGCAGGAAACAGTAATTTCTAGAAATTTTTCCTTAAAACAAAAAAGGTTGACCCGAAGATCAACCTTTTTAAAAAGTATTTAAATCAGATTATACCAAGCCTTGGTCAATCATGGAATCAGCAACTTTAATAAAACCAGCAATATTTGCTCCTTTCACATAGTCTGTATATCCATTAGCATCAGTGCCATATTTTACACATGCATCGTGGATAGAAACCATAATATTATGCAAACGCTCATCAACTTCTTCTGCAGTCCAGCTGAGTCTTAATGAATTTTGAGACATTTCCAATCCTGAAGTAGCAACACCACCAGCATTTGAAGCTTTTCCTGGAGAGAACAATACTTTAGCAGCATGGAAAACAGCAATTGCTTCAGGTGTAGATGGCATGTTTGCTCCTTCAGCGATACACTTACAACCGTTTGCAACTAATACTTTCGCTTCTTCACCGTTCAACTCATTTTGAGTTGCACATGGTAAAGCGATATCAACTTTAACATCCCAAGGACGTTTTCCAGCAACAAATTTAGAATTTGGATATTTAGTAGCATATTCAGAAATACGACCTCTTTTTTCATTTTTCAACTCCATAATGAAAGCCAATTTCCCAGCATCAATTCCATCAGCATCAAAGATATACCCTTCAGAATCTGAACAAGTAACAACTTTAGCACCTAATTGAGTAGCTTTTTCAATTGCATATTGAGCAACATTTCCAGAACCAGAAACAGCAACAACTTTACCTTGGAAAGAATCTCCTTTTACAGCCAACATTTCTTTAGCGAAATAAACTGTGCCATAACCAGTTGCTTCTGGACGAATTAATGAACCACCCCAGTTTCTTCCTTTTCCAGTAAGAATTCCAGTAAATTCATTTCTAATTCTTTTATATTGTCCGAACATGTAACCAATTTCACGACCACCAACACCAATATCTCCAGCAGGAACATCTGTATTAGGTCCAATATGACGACAAAGCTCTGTCATAAATGATTGACAAAATTTCATTACTTCATTATCCGACTTTCCTTTTGGATCAAAATCAGAACCTCCTTTTCCACCACCCATTGGTAATGTTGTAAGAGAATTTTTGAAAACTTGTTCAAAACCTAAAAATTTCAGAATAGACAAATTCACCGATGGATGAAAACGTAAACCACCTTTGTATGGTCCGATAGCAGAATTAAATTCAACTCGATATCCACGATTCACTTGGATTTCTCCTTTGTCATCTAACCAAGGAACACGGAATAAAATTGTTCTTTCTGGCTCAACAATGCGATCCAAAATTTTGGCTGCTTTGTATTTAGGTGTTTCTTCAACTAAAGGAATTACTGCTTCTGCAACTTCCAATACAGCTTGAAGAAATTCAGTTTCGTGACCATTTGTAGCTTTCACTTTTGACATGAAAGCATCAATTTGTGTTTGATATTTATTTGACATTTTCTAATATTTTTTAAAACAACTTGGCAAATGTAAATATTTTTTAAAGTAATTATTCGTAAATAGAATAATAATATTTAAATCATTTAAAGTGTAGAAATATTCATTCAGGAATGACAATTATTCAAGAATGGAAGAATCTTATGAAAATAGTTAATTTTTTCACGCAACTATCTGTAACTTTGTACGTCTAACATTCATTTAATAGATGAAAATGGTAAAATACTTCATATTTATAATCAGTTTAATTTTCTTTTCTTATTCGGGATTGGCACAATTGCCTACCGTTAACTTATGTTTAGGAGAAGATGCGACCGTTTGTCAAGGTCAGCCAGTTGTAATTACAAATTGTGGCGGTGGCTCTGGTGGTGGTTCTGGTGGTGTTTTTTTAAATGCACCAACAAGTGTCTCTTTAAGCGATGATAGCTTTTCGGGAGTTGTAAATCTAGGATTTACTTTTAGTTTTTACAATGCAAATTATACACAATGTGTAATTGGTTCAAATGGAGTTGTTTCTTTTAATTTAACTCAAGCAAATGGTTATTGTCCATGGGCACTAGGCGGCGTAGGTCCTTTACCTAGTGTTGCGTTCACTGCTGCACGTAATGGGGCTTCACCAATTTATGCTGATATGAATCCAGGAGTTGGCGGTCAAGTTCAATATCAAACAATAGGAACTGCTCCGAATAGACGATTTGTTGTAATTTATAAAGAAGTTCCTAATTATTCTTGTGGTGGTTGTAATTACCATTCTCTAATTTTTAATGAAACGTCAAATAACATTGAATATCATATTGGAAATAAGCCACCTTGTCCAAGTTGGAACGGAGGTTTAGCTATTCAAGCGACAGAGAATTCTGCTGGAACAGTAGCTCATGCTACTCCAGGGAGAAATAATACCCTTTGGCCAGCAAACCAAGATGGAAAGCTTTATACTCCAACCTCTCCTACTAATACTGCTAATTATACAATTTCTACAATTCCTTATGTATTAGTTTCTACAGCAGGAACTTCAATGCAATGGCAAAACACATTAGGCACAACTTTTCCATATAATGCGGGCGTTTTAAATGTGAATGTGGTACCTCCTGGAACAACTGGATATTTTTTAATTGGTTCAGCATGTGGAACTAGTATTGGTTCCGTAACAGGTGATACTACATGGTTAACAAGAGTTAATTCAAGTGTAACAGCTACTTCTACACCTGATTTTTGTAGCGCTGGAATTGGATCGGTTACGGCGGTACCAGGTGCTGGAGATGCTCCGTTTACTTTTTTATGGCCAACTTTAGGAGGTCAAACAACACCTACAGTATTAAATGTATTGGCAGGTACATATACTGTCCAGATGAACGATGCAAATGGTTGCCCATCCACTGCTACTATTACTGTGGGAGATACTCCAGCTGCATTTACAGGAACCACGACTTTGGTTTCATGTGCTGGTGGTTCGAATGGAACAGCAACTGCAATTATGACACCGTCAATTGGAAACCTTACATATCTTTGGAATGACCCATTAGCACAAACTACCCAAGTCGCAACTGGTTTGTCTGCTGGAAACTATTCTTGTACAATAACCTCTGATGCAGGATGTATTGGAACTTTTTCAGTTACTGTTTCTGAAATCCCCGAAATGATAGCAACAATTACAAATCAAACAGATGTAACTTGTAATTCTGGCAATGATGGTATGATAGATATTAATGTCATCTTAGGTACACCAGGTTATACATATTCATGGAACAATTCTACATCTACGTTAGATATAGCGAATGATTTGTCTGTTGGTAATCATACTATTACAATTACTGATTTAAATGGTTGCGTTATTTCAATCACAGGAACATTATTAGAACCAAATCCTCTTTCTATTTCATTCCTTACTCCACCAACTCAGATTTGCCCAGAAGATGATATCTCTTTGAGTGTTGCTGGTGCCGGTGGTTCAAGTGCATATCTTTTTACTTGGACTGAAAATGGGACAGAAATTGGAACTGGCACATCAATTCTAGTTGATCCAATAATGACTAACACGCAATATTGTGTTAAATTGACTGAAGCATGTGGTTCTCCATATACTGATTCATGCACGGTAATTACCTTCCCTACTCCAATTGTACCAAATATTCTTCCTAACAAAACTGAAGACTGTATACCTGGTTATTTTGAATTCGAGAATACTTCTTCTAATAGTAGTGAAATTGCTACTACCTATTTTGAATTTTCAGATGGTAACAGTTACATGGAAATTGGAACAGACTCAACATCGAACACTTTTGACCTTGCAAATGTATATTCTTGTAATATTACTATTACATCAATATATGGTTGTGTATATACGGCCTTATTTAATAATTTAATCGAAGTAAAACCATTACCAATTGCAGATTTTACATTTTCTAGTAATCCTATAACAATTTTTGAAACAGGCGTTCAGCTGCAAGATCGTTCAACGGCCGATGTAATAGCATGGGAATGGTTTAGTCCTGGTTCAAGCCCAACGACTAGTTTAGATAAAAACCCTTCATTTGTTTTTCCAGTTGGAGAACTCGGTGATTATCCAATCACGTTATTAGTTACTACAGAGCATGGATGTATAGATACAATAACTTATATTATGCACGTAATAGATGATGTTATGTTATATGCTCCAAATACTTTTACACCCAATGGGGATGAACACAACCAATCCTGGGGAATAAATATAACAGGAATTGACATATATAATTTCGACTTATTTATTTTCAACAGATGGGGAGAAGTAATTTGGGAATCTCATGATCCATTAGCGAAATGGGATGGGTCATACAATGGACAACTAGTGCAGGAAGGTACATATATATGGAAAGTACAAGCAAACGATTTAATAAATGATGATAAGCATGAATTCTCAGGATACATTCACATGATTAGATAGTCAATATTGATCAACGTTTTAAAGGGAGAATTGAATTCTCCCTTTTTTTATGACTTTTCGGTATCGTTTTTGCCTATCCAAAAAAAAATATTAAGTTTGACAAAACTCAAAAATCATGAAACAAATTATTTTTACATCCACATTAATTGCATGTACATTCATACTTCCGGCGTGTGACGTATTGGAAGAAGCTGCTTCAATAATAACAACTAGCAATACCGAAACTGCTAAGCCACAATTATCAAATGCAGATGTAATTTCTGGTTTAAAAGAGGCTTTAAATATTGGTATTAAAAATTCCGTGAATCTAACTTCTGTTACAGATGGTTTTTTGGGTAATGCAGCGATCAAGCTTCCTTTTCCTGAAGATGCGATTAAAGTAAAGCAAAAAGCTATTGACTGGGGTTTAACTGAGCAAGTCACGAAGTTTGAAACAACATTAAACAGAGCTGCAGAAGAAGCAACAAAAGAAGCATTGCCAATTTTTGCAAATGCAATAACGAATATGACTATAACTGATGGATTTGCCATTTTAAATGGAGGAGATGGATCGGCAACCAAATTTCTAAAAGATAATACGACCGCTCAATTAGTAACAGCATTTTCACCTAAAGTAGAAGCTGCAATTTCTAAAGTAAAATTGACAGAATATTGGAACCCAATAATCACAAAGTATAATACAGCGATGAATTTAACTGGTGGAGAAAAATTGAATCCCGATTTAAATAAATACGTTACAGAAAGAGCAATAAAGGGTTTGTATCATATGGTTGAAATAGAAGAAAATAAGATACGTAAGGATCCATTAGCAAGAGTTACAGATATTTTGCAAAAAGTATTTGGAAGTTTGACTTCAAAGTAATCAAAAATTGTATTTTTAAGGTGTTATGATTTTCATGGCACCTTTTTTTTATATATTATGCAGTTCCCTCCTTCTGAATTAGTACTCAATAATAAAAATCAAGTTTATCATTTGGGATTATCACCAGATGATATTTCTGACAAAATTATTTTAGTCGGTGACCAGGATCGTGTTTCCATGATCTCAAATAATTTTGACCGTATTGAACATCAATCACAACATAGAGAATTCGTTTGTCACACTGGAATTTATAAAGGAAAAAAAATTACAGTATTGTCCACTGGAATAGGAACTGACAACATTGATATTACAATGAATGAATTGGATGCATTGGTAAATATTGATTTAATTAACAGAAAAGAAAAAACGAATAAGCAATCATTAGACATTGTTAGAATTGGAACATGTGGCATTCTCCAAGAATCGATTCCAATTCATTCGTATATCGTTTCATCATATGCATTTGGCTTAGATAACATCGCTCATTTCTATGAAATAAAATTCAGTGACGAAGAAATAGAACTAAATACGGCTTTAATTAATCATTTAAAATTTCCAATTGGTATACAACCATATATGGTTGAATCGGACAAAGAATTGACGAAGAAATTTATTTCAGAAAAAACACATCAAGGAATAACAGTAACAAGTAGTGGCTTTTATGGACCTCAAGGGAGACAATTAAGAGTGAAAAATTCAACTATTGAAATGAATGAAAAATTGACCTCCTTTCAGAATGGAAATAACATAGTTACCAATTTTGAAATGGAAAGTTCTGCCATATTCTCGTTAGGAAAAGCTATGGGGCATCGCTGTGCGACTATTTGCCTTGGAGTTGCTAATAGACCAAAAATGGAATTTTCAAAAGGATTTGACACAGAAATGAAAGAATTGATTCTTTATGTTTTGGATAGAATCTAATTAATGTTCAGGTCTATAAATGTAATATTTGCCTGATACTATTGTAGAAAATTTCAAAGAACTTGTTCCAACCTTTCTACCAGTATAACCAGTGTTTTGATGGATTAGCGTTACCTCGTCATCATTAATTACTTTATAAATAATTGCAGTATGGTGAGGCATTGATTCAGTGAATACATCTTTTCCCTTTTTATATTTTATTTTAATTTTTTCGAATTGGATAATATCCCCTTCATAAATACATTCTGAAGAAGTAAGCTTCCTTCCATAAGTCAAACCCCAATCCCACTTCGCATCGACTTCGTCTAAAACGTATTTGGCTAAATCCCAACATTCGCCAGTTCCTACTTTTTTGTTCAATTTAAGACCAACCAATTTCACGATCTCCTTATTCATAGGAGGAAGAGAATCACATTGACCAAAGATGGAAGTCGAAATAAATAATAAAGAAAGGAAAATGGCTGTTTTCATATTTCTTTAACGCAGAATTTACGAAAAGATTACAGTTTTAGATTTTCGAAGCATCAAGAATTCGTTGAACCCTAGCCCTGTCAACTTTTAATACTGATTCCGAAAAAAGAGAATCCTCATCTTGCTGAAACTTGACTGTACCAGAGAAGTGTATTGCATCTGGGTTTAATTCTTTGTTTATTTTATTCACATTCGCAGCACTTACACCACCACCAGTCATAATTTCAATTCTACCAGCACTGTATGTAATCATTTGCTCTAAAATGGGCATTCCAATTTCTACATTTCGGGACAAACCCGAAGAAAGAATTCGATTTACCTTGTGCTCAATTAATATATCCATTGCTTTTTCCCATTCAATACAATCATCAAATGCTCTATGAAATGTTACTTCTACACCTTTCGATTTTGCCATTATTTTGGTTAAAACTTCCTCATCAATTTCACCTGATTCAGTTAAAGTGCCAATAACAACACCAGCTGCCCCCATTTCTTTGCAATTAAGTATTTCACGAAGCATCACTTCTACTTCATCTTCTGCATAATTAAAACCACCTGGACGAGGACGAATCAAGACATGTGTTTCTATACCATACGCAATAGCATATTCAATCATTCCGTACGAAGGAGTTATTCCACCTTGTTCAAGATTTTGACACAATTCAATTCTATCAAAATTAAACTCTTTCGCAATTCGAATTGCCTCTAAAGAAGCAGCACATAATTCATATTTCATTATTCGAAATGGATTATAAGTTCGTCAATAAATGTCCAAGGTTGAGAACCTTCACCTGGTTTACCTGCCGGAATCTTTTCATTCGAATGAACTATCACTTTAACATATCGGCCTTTATTATAGAAATTTCTGGAAAAATTCTCAGAAATAGAAATTGGATCCATTGGATCTTGTTTGCTAATCTTTTTCCATTTCTTTTTATTTTTTGAATATAGAATGTCTACTGAATTCGGGATATGGATCCATGAACTTTCATCTTGTAAAAAGGACATTTTTACCTGACTTATTTGGGATATTTTCTCTAAATCGATAATCAATTCAATGTGATTTGTATCATAGCCCAGCCACTCATTACCTTTCCATGGCTTACTACCAATAATGCCGTCGACAATTGTCATTGGTCCAGATCCGCTATATTTTGGACTGGGTTTTGTAATTAATTCTATCGGTAAATCGATTGTAGGGTGTATTTTCAAATTGAAAATAGAAGGTTCTGACGTAAATTCTGAAGATAATTTAAATGAATAATTAATCTCTTTGCTACCAGTTGTTCGTTCAAAATAAAGACTATCTTTTTCTCCGACCACTTGTCCTCCGCTCAAAGCTGGATGAGTTTCGTCTGATTTAACAAATAGATCGAAATGGTAATTCGGCTCTCCACTTTTGAAATGAATATTAATCCCACTCAATTTTGAATTGATCTCCATTTTTGGATAGAATAGTGCCTTTGAATAGTTGATTTCAAAGCGACTCATAAATTTTAATTGGTGCTCAACAAAAGATTTTTTAAAAGCCTCAAACGGCGGTTTATCAGAACTCCATAACGCTTGTGACAATGCTAAAGCCCGCGGATATGTCATATATTCCAATTTCTTCATATCAGGAATGTATTCCGTCCATAAATTTGCTTGTCCGCCTAATATATAGTTTGCCTGTTGTTCAGTAAATCCAGTTGGAATAGGATTGA
>VFKM01000172.1 GCA_009885545.1 Flavobacteriales bacterium | reverse complement strand
TTTTATTCGCCTTAGCATATTGATTGGAATTATACTCACCTTTTGAAAGGGCTTTTAATACTTTTAAAGCACTTGTAATTCCTTCATAATAAGCTTCATTCTTGAAATTTGGTAACAATTCATTGTTTACGATTTCATTACACGTATAATCGGGAATCGCACCTTCTAATCCTCTACCAGTAGCTATAAATGTTTTACGTTCTCCTTTTCCTCCAGTTGGTTTTATTAAAATAACGATTCCATTATCCTCTTTTTCATTTCCAACTTTCCATTTATCACCAATTTTAGCAGCATACTCGACAGGTTCGTATCCTGCTAAATCGTCAATTACGATAACCACAATTTGATTGGAAGTCTGTTCCGCAAAAGCTACTAAGTCAATTTCCAATTGTTGTGCTTCACTAGAAGAAAGAAAATCTGGAAAAGCAGTTGAGAAATTATTGTAAAGTTTTGGTGGGTTTGAGGGCTCTGGAATGTCAGTTTGACCAAATGATAGAACACTTACGAAACTTAAAAGAAAGAATAGAATGCCTGTTTTTACTGATTTCATTGTAAATGGGGTATTGTATATGTTTTTCATTCGTTGTTGTCCTGAAATGAGATTTCATTACTTAATTCGTTGCTATCATCAGATTGATAAGGAAAAGCAGCTTTTAATTGTTCACCCGCTTTCAATATTCCTTCTACCAAACCTTCCGTAAAATTAGATGCTTTGAAATGTGTAACCATATTCGTTTTGATTTCATCCCAAAAATTCTCAGGAACTGCCTCGTTAATACCTTTATCACCAAGAATGGCCAATTTCTTGTCATCCATGGCAACATAGAATAAAACAGCATTGCGAAGTTCCGTTTTGTGCATTCCCAGTTTTTCAAACGTAGCGATTGCTTGTTTCATTGGCTCGTCCTTGCATCGAGAATCAACATGAACTCTAATTTCACCTGAAGTATTCAACTCTGCTGCAGCAATTGCATCTTGAATCGCTTTTTGTTGTGTTTCGGAAAATGGATTTTTAGCCACAATTATTTGATATTAAAAAAGCGACTCTTTCAAATCGCTTTTTTTTAAGTTTTTACTATTAAAAGTTAACTGTAGGTGCAACTTCTGAACCTGCAATAGCTTTGAAACCTTCTTTCTTTGGAAAAGTTTCTTTACTTAAGAACATACTATTAAAAAATCCTCTGATGTGTGAGTTATATTTTTTAATTGCCTCATTGTAATCTGTTCTCGCTTTGTTAATTCTGTTTTCTGTTCCTTCCAACTGGGCCTGTAATGCACCAAAATTTTCAGTTGAACGAATCTGAGGATATGCCTCAAAAGCCAAATTGATAGCAGAATTAATTTCTTTACCCATCAAATCGAAATCTTCAGGTGTTTTTGCATTTGAAATTCCAGCTCTTGCGTTTGTTACTTTTGTTAAGATTTCTTTTTCATTTGCTGCAGCTCCTTTAACTGTTGCCACTAATTGTGGGACTAAGTCAGCACGACGTTGGTAACTAGCTCCTACGTCACTCCAAGCTTGATCAACAGTTTCTTGGTAGCCGATAGCTGAATTGTAGCTTCCTCTATAAGAGAAGAATAAAATAATCGCCAAAAGTGCGATTCCACCGAAAATAATATACGATTTTTTCATGTTTAAAATTAATTTATACATAAAGGTATTTTTTTTTTGATATGGTGGATATAGTCCTTAACAAAAAATGGGAATTATTTTTTAACATATTTATTTTGAGTGTGATTGGTTTTTTAATTGTAGATTTTTTCAAGCTATTATAGTGCATTAATTTATCAAGAACTGAAGAGTAAAGTTTTCTACTTTTTTGTACCTTTGGGACGCTTAAAAAACACAATAAATCAGCATAAATGGAAAAAGTAGAGCCATATATACCAGTTAATAAAGTTCGCATTGTAACTGCAGCTTCTTTGTTTGATGGACACGATGCAGCAATAAATATTATGCGTCGAATTATTCAATCAACTGGTTGTGAAGTAATTCATCTTGGTCATGACCGTTCTGTTGAAGAAGTTGTGAACTGTGCAATCCAAGAAGATGCTCAAGCAATAGCTATGACATCCTACCAAGGTGGACATATGGAATACTTCAAATACATGTATGATTTATTGAAGGAAAAAGGCGCTCCACAAATAAAAATATTCGCTGGAGGAGGTGGAACAATCCTTCCTTCAGAAATTGAAGAGCTTCAAGGATACGGAATTACGCGTCTTTATCATCCTGATGATGGAAGATCAATGGGATTGCAAGGAATGATCAATGATTTGATTCAACGATGTGATTTTCCTGTAGGTCAAAATTTGACGGATGAAGTAAAACATGTGAAAGAGAAAAGTGTTCCTGCAATTGCTCGACTCATTTCAGCTGCAGAGAATTTTGCCGAAGAATCGAAAGAAAGCTTGGCTAAAGTTCAAGAAATGGCAAAAGATACTGCAGTTCCAGTACTTGGGATTACTGGAACTGGAGGTTCTGGAAAATCATCTCTTGTTGATGAATTGGTTCGCCGTTTTTTAGTGGATTTCCCAACCAAACAAATAGCTGTTGTTTCTGTTGATCCATCAAAAAGAAAAACTGGAGGCGCATTGTTAGGAGATAGAATCAGAATGAATTCCATCAAAAGTGATCGTGTTTATATGCGTTCTCTTGCTACGCGTCAATCTAATTTGGCACTTTCAAAACACGTGGCAGAAGCGATTACCATCCTTAAAGCAGCAGAATATGATTTAATCATTCTTGAAACTTCAGGAATTGGTCAATCAGATACTGAAATACTTGATCATTCTGACGTTTCATTGTATGTAATGACACCAGAATATGGAGCAGCAACGCAATTGGAAAAAATTGATATGCTTGATTTTGCTGATGTTATTGCTTTGAATAAATTTGATAAACGAGGCGCTTTAGATGCATTGAGAGATGTGCGCAAGCAGTATCAACGTAACCATAATTTGTGGGAAAACGATGTTGATTCAATGCCTGTTTATGGTACAATCGCTTCGCAATTCAATGATCCTGGTATGAATTCACTTTATAAAGTGATCATGGATAAATTGGTTGAAAAAGCAGGTTCTACGATGCATTCAACTTTCGAAATCACGAAAGAAATGTCGGAGAAAATTTATGTGATTCCACCAGAAAGAACACGTTATTTATCCGAAATTTCTGAAAATAACCGTGCCTTTGATAAATGGGTTGATGAACAAGTTATTGTTGCTGAAAAGTTAAATGGTTTGGATACAGCAATTCAGACAATGAAAGCTTCTTCATATGATGATAAAGATAGATTGGTTAAAGGGTTGCAAGAAGCTTTTGAAACCGAAAAATTGAATTTTGACCCTAAAAACTGGGACCTTCTTCAGAAATGGGAAGACAAGAAATTAACTTACAAAAATCCAGCTTTCGAATTTAAAGTACGTGATAAAGTATTGACAATTGAAACACACACCGAGTCGCTTTCGCATTTGCAAATTCCAAAAATAGCGATGCCAAAGTACAGAGGCTGGGGAGATATTTTGAGATGGTCGTTGCAAGAGAATGTACCGGGTGAATTCCCTTATACAGCTGGATTATTTCCATTTAAACGCGAAGGTGAAGATCCAACAAGAATGTTTGCCGGTGAAGGTGGTCCTGAACGAACAAACAAACGTTTTCATTATGTTTCGCTAGGTATGCCAGCAAAACGGTTATCAACTGCATTTGATTCTGTTACCTTGTATGGGAATGATCCGGATTTGCGACCTGATATCTATGGGAAAATTGGAAACTCAGGTGTTTCTATCTGTTGCTTGGATGATGCGAAAAAATTATATTCTGGATTCGATTTAAGTCACCCAATGACATCTGTTTCTATGACGATTAACGGTCCAGCCCCAATGCTTTTAGGTTATTTTATGAATGCTGCAATTGATCAAAATTGCGAGAAGTTCATTAAAGAGAATAATCTTGAATCTGAAATTGAATCAAAAATCGTTGCTATTTATAAATCAAAAGGTGTTGAGCGACCAAAATATCAAGGTGAACTTCCTCAAGGAAATGATGGTTTAGGTTTAATGTTACTTGGTGTTACTGGAGATCAAGTTCTACCTATGGATGTTTATTCAAAAATCAAAGCAGAAACATTAACGCAAGTTAGAGGGACTGTTCAAGCTGATATATTAAAAGAGGACCAAGCTCAAAATACGTGTATTTTCTCTACAGAATTTGCATTACGATTGATGGGGGATGTGCAACAATATTTCATTGAAAATGGGGTTCGTAATTTCTACTCAGTTTCAATTTCTGGATACCATATTGCTGAAGCAGGAGCAAACCCAATTACACAATTAGCATTTACTCTTGCAAACGGTTTTACATATGTGGAATATTACATGAGTAGAGGAATGAGTATCAATGATTTTGGTCCTAATTTATCGTTCTTCTTCTCCAATGGAATTGATCCAGAATATGCAGTGATCGGTCGTGTTTCAAGAAGAATTTGGGCAAAAGCAATGGCAAAGAAATATGGTGCAAATGCGAGAGCTCAAATGTTGAAGTATCACATTCAAACTTCTGGTCGATCGTTGCATGCGCAGGAAATTGATTTCAATGATATCCGTACAACTTTGCAAGCGCTTTACGCAATCTATGATAATTGCAATTCATTGCATACGAACGCTTATGATGAAGCGATTACAACGCCAACTGAAGAATCAGTAAGAAGAGCAATGGCAATTCAGTTGATAATTAATAGAGAATTAGGATTAGCAAAAAATGAAAATCCATTACAAGGAGCTTTTATAATTGAAGAATTAACTGAATTAGTTGAAGAAGCTGTTTTATTGGAATTTGACCGAATTACAGAGCGTGGTGGAGTTCTAGGAGCAATGGAAACAATGTATCAGCGATCTAAAATTCAAGAAGAGTCCTTGTATTATGAAATGTTGAAACATACAGGAGAATTTCCAATAATTGGTGTAAATACTTTCTTGAGTTCAAAAGGATCTCCTACAATGCTGCCTAAAGAAGTTATTCGTGCAACAGAAGAAGAAAAACAATACCAAATTGGAATGTTAACGAATCTTCAAAAAGGAAATCAATCTATTGCTGAAGAAGGAATTCGAAAAGTTCAGGAGGCAGCTATCAAAAATGAAAATATGTTTGAACAATTGATGGAAACATGTAAGTATTCTTCTTTGGGTCAAATAACAAGTGCATTATTTGAGGTGGGCGGACAATACCGTAGGAATATGTAATGATTTAAATTTCAGATACCTAAGTAGTTCATCTAAATAAATTTAAAATATGAAAAGGCATTTTGTGTTGTTATTTTTTCTGATGACTATTTGTAATGGCTTATTAGCTCAGTCTCCAATTATTCCTGCACCTGTGGTATACCAAGAACAAGAGGGGATAGTTGAAATAGGAAATTTATTGTCTTTGAATGCAGAGAATCTTCCAGAAGAAATTAAGGATTATTTCATTGATAGAATGGTCAATGATTTTAGTCTTCAAACAGTAGTTACGCCAACTTCTAAAAAAGTTATTTTTAAAAAAACCTCAAATACTCAAAAGGATTTTTATTCGATCACAATAAGCGATAATGCAGTGATAACATACACGTCAGATGCAAGTTGTTTTTATGCTGTCAATTCTTTGTTGCAATTAATACAAGGAGAAAAGGGATCCTATTATTTTAAAAAATGTAGTATTCAGGATTATCCGAAATTCGAATGGAGAGGACTTCATTTGGACGTGAGCAGACATTTTTTTTCAGTCGATGAGGTGAAGAGATATATAGACTTGATGTCTCTGTATAAGTTTAACACCTTTCATTGGCATTTAACGGATGACCAAGGGTGGCGGATCGAAATAAAAAAGTATCCTAAATTAACAGAGATTGGAGCATGGCGTGATAGTACTGTTAATGATCATTATACCACAATTCCTAGAACATACACGGTAGAAAAATATGGTGGATTCTATACGCAAGAAGAAATAAAAGATGTTGTAGCTTATGCATCTGAACGTTTTATTGCCGTAGTTCCTGAAATCGAAATGCCTGGACACGCTAGAGCCGCTTTAGCTGCTTACCCAGAATTCTCGTGTTTTGGAGAGAAACAGGAAGTACCTGGTCTATGGGGAGTTTTTGATGATATATTTTGTTCACATGAATCCTCATTTGATTTTCTTGAAGACATTCTTGATGAAGTTTTAACTCTTTTTCCTTCTGAATACATTCATATCGGCGGTGATGAAGCTCCTAAAACACGATGGAAGAAATGTAAGAAATGTCAAGCAGTTATCCGTGAAAATGGATTGAAAGATGAACATGAATTACAAAGCTTTTTTATTCGACGAATCGATGCATACCTTACAAAAAAAGGTCGAAAATTGATCGGCTGGGATGAAATTTTAGAAGGTGGTTTGTCTCCAAATGCCACAGTTATGTCTTGGCGTGGATTTGAAGGTGGAATTGAAGCGGCTAAACAACAGCATTTTGTTGTGATGAGTCCAGGCTCTCATTGTTATTTTGATCATTATCAAAGTTCCAACCCAAACGAGCCACTAGCAATTGGTGGGCACACACCTTTGGAAAGAGTTTACGATTTCAATCCTATTCCAACTGGATTTACTGAACAACAGGCAAACTATATATTAGGCGGACAAGCAAATTTATGGACGGAATACATTCCTGATA
>VFKM01000135.1 GCA_009885545.1 Flavobacteriales bacterium | reverse complement strand
TGGAGCGGATGAATTGGTCTTTTTGGACATCACAGCAACCATAGAAGGACGCAAAACAATGGTGGAAATGGTGCGGAAAGTAGCAAGGGAAATCAACATTCCTTTTACTGTAGGTGGCGGAATTTCATCGGTTGAAGATGCTTTTAATTTGCTGAACAATGGAGCGGATAAAATAAGCGTAAACTCATCTGCAATAAAAAATCCTAAGTTGATTCAGGATTTAGCCAAACGATTTGGAAACCAATGTGTTGTTTTGGCAATTGATGCAAAAAATGTTGACGGAAAATGGATTGTTTTTCAAGCTGGAGGAAGAATTCAAACTGAATTAGATTTATTTGAATGGGCCAAAGAGGGCGTAAAACTTGGGGCTGGAGAGATTTTGTTCACTTCCATGGATAACGATGGAACGAAGCAGGGATTTGCAATCCAGCCGTTGTCAGAATTAGCTAACTGTGTGAATGTTCCAATCATCGCTTCAGGAGGTTGTGGTACATTGGAACATTTTAAAGATGTTTTTGAACAAACAAACGTAGATGCAGCATTGGCTGCTAGTGTCTTTCACTTCGGTGAAATTGAAATTCCAGCCTTAAAAAACTATTTAAAAACAAATAACATCGAAATAAGATGATTGATATAAAAATGATTGATTTTAATAAATCGAATGGATTGATTCCATCAATAATTCAAGACAATGAAACGCTGCAAGTATTGATGTTGGGCTATATGAATGAGGAAGCACTTCAAAAAACGCTAATAGAAGGAAGGGTCACCTTTTTTTCACGTTCAAAACAGCGTTTATGGACAAAAGGTGAAGAAAGCGGTAATTTTCTGAATGTAATTTCAATCAAAAATGACTGCGACAACGATACCATATTAATTCATGTAATTCCAGAGGGCCCAACATGTCATACAGGTTCTTTTACATGCTGGGATCAGGATAAAACAACAAATTTTGGTGTATTATTAACTTTAGAAGAAACAATTACTAATCGTTGGGAAAATGAAGATACTTCTTCATATGTTGCTAGTTTGAAAGCTGCGGGAACTCACAAAATTGCTCAGAAAGTAGGAGAGGAAGCTGTTGAAGTAGTTATTGAGGCTTTGCGTTCGGATGATAAGTTGTTTTTGGAAGAAAATGCTGACTTGTTGTTTCATTATTTAGTATTATTGAAAGCGAAAGGTTATGAATTAAAGGATGTTTTAGAAGTTTTAAAAAGTAGAATGAAATAATAACAATCATTTTCTATCTTTACGTACATGGAAGAATACGATTTTTACCCGACTAAACCTGAACTTTCAGAACCGAAAGCGAAAGGGAATTTAGCGCTTACAATCTTTTCAATAGTTTTGTTTGTAATGACATTTTTGTTCGTTTTTACAGAAGAGGTAACGTTCATATTTCACTTGTTGATTGTGTTATTGATACATGAAATGGGACACTTCTTACTGATGAAATTGTTCAAATACAAAAATGTACGGATGTTATTTATTCCCTTAATGGGTGCTTTTGTTCAAGGAAGTAAAGAAGAATATTCACAGAAACAAAGCCTATTGGTCGTTAGTGCTGGACCTTTTCCAGGAGTTATACTAGGAATAATTTTAATTCTTTTAGCAAGTAATTATCAAGCTGCATGGATGGTTGATTTAGGTTTGCTTTTTCTGTTCTTGAATATTTTGAACCTCGTGCCACTTGATCCGTTGGACGGTGGGCAAATTTTCAAGCTTTTAGTAAAGAAAAATCAAGATTTGTTTATTCTTGTGTTCTCCTTTGTTTCATCTTTAATTTTGATTTCAGTTGGCTGGTATATAGATAGTTATGTCTTGATGATTTTTGGCTTTGTAATGGGTTTTAGAGTTCGTTCAATTCAGGCGCAATATCAACTTAGAAAAGAATTGAAGGAAGATGAAATAGAATACAAAACGACGTATAACCTTCTTTCTAACAAAGATTTCTCTAAGATTAAAGCTCATATAATTGCTCGTACACCTGCTTTAAGAACCTATATTGATTCTGTTTCGCCTGAAGAATCAGATCCTTTAATTGCGAGTCAAGTGAATGGTGTTTTATTGAGTCCAGTTCAAAATGACGCAAGTTTATTCTTTAAAATCTGTTTGATTTTTCTTTGGATCACATCATTGGTTTTACCATTCATATTGCTTTTTGTGTTTAACGATAATATTCGAGAAAATTATGAGTGGTACCTCAAGCTCCTTTCAAATCAATGAGAATGTAGGTTTTCTGTTTGAAACAGGTGGTGGAATAATCAAGCGCATTGACGATAAAGGGTTTCTTTTTGTTGAAGATGAGTCTGGTTTTGAACGACCATTTCGTGCGAATGAATTGGTTAAAATTCACGGTTCTGAATACAATTTACCTGATGATAGGATCGCTCAAATTAATGAAGATGACACTATTTCAACTGTTAAACACACCTCCATAAAAGAACAACAAACAGGTTCTAAGAAACCAATTGACGTTTGGGAAATTGACTTACATATTGAATCTTTGTTGGATTCTAATCGCGGAATGAGTAATTCGGAGATTTTAGCGGTTCAAATGACAGAGTTTAAAAATTTCTATAAACGTGCCCGAGATCGTCATATTCGAAAATTGATTGTAATTCATGGAGTAGGCGAAGGGGTTTTGAAAGATGATGTACGTTTATTCCTATCTACAAAAGATGGTGTGGAATATTACGATGCTAATTACAGTGATTATGGAAAAGGTGCAACGGCGGTGGAAATAAGGTATAACGCTAGTTATTAAGCCTGTGAAAATTCAAAGTTAAAGTGCAACATCAATTAAATATCTTAAATTTAAAAGGGTAGTCAAAATCAGCAGTAGTTTAATAGTGAAAAAGGTAGAAAAGGAAATAGTCCATTGGACAAGTTGTCCAGAATGTCAAGGACAAGGAAAAAAAAGCGGGAGGTTGCGCAAGAAAGCGAGACGTCACTACCAAAATACAATCGATGAATTTGAAAAATCGAAAGGGGAAGTTCCTGTTCGTCCAAAGAACCCACAAATACTTTGCTTGGACTGCAGCGGAACTGGATTAATTCAAGCTTCACGTTCCTGTTTACCTGAAAAAGAAAACTATCCACACGTCGCTATTATTGGCGGGGGAATTGGCGGTGGTGTAGCATTGGCTGTTGCTTGTTTGCATCGTGGAATCCCTTTTACACTTTATGAGCGGGATAGTGGATTCGATGTTCGTTCTCAAGGTTATGGACTCACATTGCAACAAGCAAGTAAAGCAATGAGGGGTTTTGGAATACAATCGTTAGAAGATGGGGTTTATTCTACGAATCACATAGTGCATACAACAGAAGGAAAGGTGATCGTTGAATGGGGAATGAGAAAGCGAATTCAATCGGAAGATAAAGCACCTCCGAAGAGAACAAATGTTCATATCGCTCGACAAGCTTTGCGTTTTGAACTTCTCAAACAACTCGGTGGCACGTCATCCGTGCAGTGGGGACATCAATTAGTAGATTTTGAAGAAGGTAATGAAGGTGTTAAGTTGAATTTTCTTGTGGACGGGAAGATGAAAATTGCCAAAGCAGATCTTGTGGTTGGGGCAGATGGTATTCGCAGTGCTGTTAGGAAATTGCTTATCGGGGAAGAGATTCTTCCTCTACGTTATCTGGGTTGTATGGTGATTTTAGGTATTTGTCCTTTGGCAAATCTCAAGGATTTTGAAAGTGCTTTGCTGGATTCGGCAACGGTATTTCAAACTGTAAATGGAACTGATCGAATTTATATAATGCCTTTTTCGTCTGACACTGTGATGTGGCAACTCAGTTTTCCAATTTCCGAAAAAGAAGCCAAGGAGTTGAGTGAACTAGGAGCCAAAGCACTCAAAGAAGAAGCTATTCGAAGGGCAAAGTGGCACGATCCTGTTCCTCAGATTTTAGCGGCTACAAGTGAAACACAAATTACAGGGTACCCTGCCTATGACCGAGAACTACTCCAGCCAGAATTATTGGCGAAAGGGAGTCGAATAACGTTGATTGGAGATGCGGCGCACCCAATGAGTCCATTCAAAGGGCAAGGAGCAAATCAAGCATTGTTAGATGCGCTCGCACTCGCACGAGCAATAACAAAAGGATGTCGACCTATATCTAATTGGAGAGAAGTCGGTTTAAGAAAAAGTGTATTGACCGAGTTTGAAAAAGAAATGTTAGAACGTAGCGCTTCCAAAGTAAAAGATTCGGCGGAGGCGGTAGCGCTTTTGCATTCTGAAATTGTGCTACGTGAAGGAGACGGTCCGAAAGGTCGGGGATTAAAGAAAACTATCTAAAAAAAATATTTAACCTGTTTTAAAAGGAAAAGTATCAAGCGAAGAGTAAGAAGTTTCTGAATACGGATTTCGAAATCTTTTTTAAAATTAGTTTTTCTGTTACTTTCTCTTTTTTCGACATTTATATCTGAAATCAATTTATAAAATGATCATGAGATATTTATTTTCACTCGTATTCATAGGAGCATTCTATCTAACTAGTTTTTCACAATTTAATAGTCGACCGAAAGAACCTCAAGATTTAGGTGAAGCTGTTTTTAAATGTTTTCATGATGAAGATTATAAAACATACAAAATGTATTTCTTTACAGATGTGGACTGTGATGTAATGACTCAAATATCTACTCCTGACTCAATGAAAAATGAGTTAAATAAATCAATGAAAATGTTAACAGATGGTTTTCAAGAGTATTCTAAAAGGAATTTTGAAGAGATACTTTCAATTGGTAGGCAAAACAAAATCAAATGGGATAGAGTTGAATTGATTAATATAAAATGTAACCTCGATAATGACTTATATAAAAATTTCAATATTCAATCTGCAGAAATTTTATTATTCTGTAAGTATAAAGGCAAAGAATTTCAACTTAGATTGAATTATTGTCACAAAAGCGACGCATGATTAATGCTTGATTTTGTGCAGATAAAATTTGACGATAAATGGTCATTGTTCTATATTTCGGAATAGTATTAAAGGCGCCGATAAAATATTTCTTGATCCAGTATTATTCTTTTTATTTTACAATTATAAACTCTGTTCGTCGATTTGCTTGGTGCTCTATTTCAGTGCAAGTTGAATTCACCGCTCCTTCACATTCACAATTATTGATTAATTTACTTTCACCATAGCCTTTACCTTTAATTCTAGATGGATTAGAAATTCTAGATTTGATATAGTTAGCAGAAGCTGTAGCTCTTAATTGTGATAATCTCATATTGTAATTAAATGACCCTCTGCAATCAGTATGCGAACCATATTCAATTTTAAGCATTGGATTTTCATTCAATATTTTAACAATCTTGTCTAATTCTATTTTAGCATCAGCTCGAATTGCTGATTTATCAAAATCGAAGTAAATAGGTTGAATATCAAAAATAGTTGCGATATCAGTGCCAATAACTGGTTTATCCAAAAGATAATTAAGGTGGAAGTTTTCTTTATTTCCGAGAATTTCATTTACCGTAAATGATTGTGTCAAATAGTTTTCTGCAGACACTTTTAACTCATATTTAATTGTGTCACCAAAGTAGTTGTTCTTTATTGAAATTAGTTTGAATGCACCATTAGTATCCGTGTAAATTGTTTCTAGAATTGAATTTGTATAAAGATCAATAACTTCAATTTTAGAATTTGGTATTACTAAGTTTGTTTTTACGTCGGCAATTATACCATCAATTGCATATTTTATAACAGGGTAAACTTTTTCCGATTCAACATCCAAAATTACTTCCTTATAAATTTCTTGATAATTTTGTGTACATGCAGTTGAGAATTGATTTTTATACATGTTTAGTGTATCACCAGCTTTCATAAAGGATAGTTCATATGATTTACAAGGTTGAAGATCTGTGAAAAAATATCCGTCTGTCACTCTAGGGAAGAGGGTTCTTAAACTTTTGGAATCTTCACAATTTAAACACTTGATAGTCATTGAAACTGCAAAGTCTTCAGGAAGTGGTGAAAAATCCCTCATTCTTATTAATCCTTTCAATACTGCAATACTTTTCACTCCTAAAAAGTCATTTGAAATTTCGTATATATCCTTTTCACCTTGGCCATTTTCTCTATATGATGCCATATATCCTCTTAAACCATCGATTGTTGTGGTATAATAAATATCATCATTTGTTGAGTTGAATGGATAACCTACGTTTCTAGAATCAGAATAATTACCATCAACATCTAAATCACTTATTAATATATCAAATCCACCAATACTTTTCTCACCATTAGATGAATAATAAAGTGTTTTATTATCAACTGAAACAAAAGGTGCATCTTCGTCAAGCACGCTATTTATTTTTGAACCTAAATTTCTTGGTTCAGACCATGTTGAGTCGCTTGTTTTTAGACACATGTACAAATCTCTTCCTCCCAATCCGCCAAGACGGTCCGACGAAAAGAATGCCTTTGAACCATCATTCGTAAAAAAGCAATGTGTTTCCCAATATTTCGTATTTACATTCTCAATTTCAAGTTTTTTAATGTCATTAAATTTTTGAGCATAGAAATCTGTATAATAGATGTCCCCAGAGCCAGTAGAATCTTCATATAAATAGATTCTCCTTTCTCCTGGACTCACACCAATTGTTGCTTCATTTCTTTCTGGAAGGCAAAAATCCAAACGTGTCGCTGTTGTCCAAGATGAATCATAATCCATATAACTTACATATACGTCTTCTGGGTATTGGTTAATTGCTGGATCTCTAAACATTTCTGTTTGATTGCCTTCCCAAGGTCTTCTTGATGTAAAATAGAGTGCTGAACCGTCTAAAGAAATAACCGGGCTGTAATCTGGGAAGCTATTATTGATTTCTTTACCCATATTTAATAACTTGACCTTCACTGGTTTTTCTATTAGTTTTTTTCCAAGTTCACACTGAGCAATTTTTATTTTGGCAATCTCAATCAAAGATGATTTTGAAAAGCTTGCTGTTAAAAATGAATTATAATGTTTAATTGCTTCGTCAAAGTCATATTTATAGTGATAACAAGTTGCTAAATGATAGAAAGCATCTGCAGGCGCACTTTCTTCTTTTGTATTAAAGGCATCAAAATGAGGTTTTGTATTTTTTATTGCTTTCAATAAGTAAGGAATTGCATTCGCGTAATCTCTTCTTCCTTCCATTAAAAGATAGCCTTTTCTATAATTGTAATTTGAATTATCTTGTTTAAATAACAAAAGTTTATCCATAACTAATTCAGCCTGAAACAGATAGTTCGAAGCCATCATTCTAGTGTTTTCTGTTAATAATTCTTCTTCACTAGCAGTGGTAATAAATTCTTTTACTTCAATATCTGTAAGTTGTGCTTGGCTAATTAAAGAAAATAAAAAAATAAAAAACAAGGAAAATAGAATTTTCATAAATTGAAATTTTGGAGAATAAATATAAGATTAATTTTCAACCTTAAAGTTTTAGTGTTGCTAGTTTGTTTTTGATCTTGAAACAGATCTGTGTAATTTATATAAATTTAGTTTTAGAGTCAAAGATTTTAAGCTCAAGTAAACGGATTTATTCACTTTTTTGTTCCAACAATTGAATAGACCATTGGTATATTGTTGCCTAAATGCTTGATCCTAAATTTACCTTGTTCAAACTCGACAGTTTCACTGAAACAGTTATAAGGAGAATAATCGAACTCATCTAAGGAATTGATATCAAGATCATTTTTGATTAATGAATTTACTACTTCACTTATACCGTGATTCCACATGACATATTCTTGAGAAAGATCTGCTGTTTTATCGGCATAAGTGCCATTGTATGTTTCAACAATTGGCCCCGAATTAAAGTAGTTGTAACCGATTTTATCGAAATTATCATCAAACATCCAAACTACTGGATGGAATTCAACAAAAATAAATTTACCATTTGGTTTAAGAAAAGTTGAAACAATCTTCGCCCATTTATCTAAATCGGGTAGCCATCCAATTGTTCCATAACTTGTAAATACGATGTCAAATTGTTTGTTTAAATGTTGAGGTAAATCATAAAGGTCACAACGAATAAAAGTAGCATCAACTCCCGTTTTTAATGCTAATTCTTTTGCGCTTTCAATGGCTTTGTCGGCTAAATCGACCCCAGTAACTTCACCACCGATTCGTCCTAATGAAAGTGTGTCTTGACCAAAATGACATTGCAGATGCAGAACACTCTTTCCATTGATATCTCCGAGCAGCTCTAATTCAATAGATTTTAATGAAGTATTACCTTTTAGAAATCCATCAACATCATAAAACTCAGATGTTAAATGAATAGCAGTCTTCTTGTTCCAAGATTGCTTGTTTATTTCGATATAATTTTCTTCCTTTTTCATTTTTTAATTTTCAATAGGTAACTCAATTTTTGAACTCCATTCAATCCAAGAACCATCATAATTCTGAACATGTGGATAATCTAAAATTTCAGTCAATACAAATGTTGTTAAAGCCGATCTTACCCCTGAATGACAATAAACTATGATTTTCTTTTCTTTAGAAATTGAAGAATAGAGCTTTTTCAATTCAACAATTGATTTGAATTTATAAGTATTTGTATGGTCTATGTTTTTGTCATAATCAATATGAATACAAGAGGGGATATGACCGCCGCGTTTAACGTCCCCTTTGAGTTCTTTGCCTGAAAACTCTTCAATACTTCTTACATCGATAATACAATAATTGGTATCGGAAATAGCTTTTTTTACATCCATTAAAGAAGCATAGTGAATGTTTTGTTTTACATTAAAAATATAATTTGATACTTTAATCGTATTGATTGTTTTCGATAATGGATTACCATTTGCTTTCCAGGCAACAAACCCGCCATCAAGTATAGCTTTATTTTTATGACCATAATGATCTAAAATCCAAAGTAATCGGCAAGCGTCTGGATTTCCTTTTCCGTCATAAATAACAATAAAATCAGTATTTTTAATTCCGCAAGCGCTTAATAAATTTTCCATTTGACTCTTTGTGGCCATCGTTCCTTCAATGGATGAAGTTGTGTCTTCGAAATCTTTTCTTGAAAGCCTTATTGCTCCATTAATGTGGCCCTTTTCAAATTTATCTTTTGGTCGAAGGTCGATTATCTTTAGGTGATAATCATCTTGAAAAAACTCCAGTTCATTGACTTCAATTATTTTTTTAGCATAAATTGCAGCTGGATCGATAATAATTGTGTTTGCATTATTACCGCATGAAAATAGTGTAAAAAGTAAAATAAGAAAATGAAAAGTGGTTAACTTGTGCATTGGTCTTTAAGAGTATTGATTTTGTAAAAATAACATTTTCAACAATTCCATTTTATTTCCATAGAAATCAATAAATTTGTGAAACGCATTAACAATCAGTTTTAAACTCAACTCTTATAACTCATAACTCTTTTGACATCTCTTTCCCAAATAATCGAAAATGCATATAAAGGTAGTTGGAATAACCTTGTAAATCAGATTACTCACCCTTTTTCAGATGGAATAAGTGCATTTTATCTGTTGATCTTTCTCTCCCTTGGAATATGGATTATTGAAATATGTTTACCTTGGAGAAAGAATCAATCTGTTCTTAGAAAAGACTTTTGGATAGATGCATTTTATATGTTTTTCAATTACTTTTTGTTTGGATTAATCATTTTTGCAGCATTGTGCAATACAACGGCAGCTTTATTTTCTGAATTAATGGGTTCAATCGGACTGCCAAGGAGATATCTCTTTGATTTCTTTAAATACTTTCCTGTATGGCTGCAAATAATTACATTCTTCTTAATGCGGGATTTTGTGCAATGGTGCATTCACAGATTGCTTCATAAACTTCCAATTTTATGGCGTTTTCATAAATTACATCATTCAGTTCGTGAAATGGGTTTTGCCGCTCATTTACGTTATCATTTTATGGAAAATGTAGTGTATCAGCTAATCGGATTTGTTGTTATGTCCTACATTCTTAATTTCAAATTAGAACACGGATTTTATGTGTATATGATTGGGACATTAATTGGGCATTTAAATCATGCAAATTTAGGATGGGATTATGGTCTATTGAAATACGTTATTAACAATCCTAAAATGCATATTTGGCACCACGTGAAAGAATTACCTCAGGACCGTTTAACTGGTGTCAATTTTGGAATCTCCTTAAGTTGTTGGGATTACCTATTCAAAACGAATTATATTCCAACAGATGGGAGAGATATTGAATTAGGATTTGATGGTGTTGAAAGATACCCTTCTAATTTCTTTGAACAACAAATAGAACCATTTAAGAACAAATAAAATTAGTTATACATATATAAATTGAACCTGAAAATTTTATTGTTCTTATTTTTTTATGAAAGTCAATATTAAATTGAACAAGAAGGAATTAATCCACAACAAGAGTTACTGTTCCATGTTTATCTATAAAGGCGCCATCGTATTGAGTTCCTGTAAGTTTATAGAAATAGGTGCCTTCAACGCATTTGTCACCAGTTGATTGTTCCTTACCATCCCAAAGATATAATCCACTCTGATCATATAATTCGCTAACAATATTACCCCATCGATTTAGAATAATTATATCATAGCTCCTGAAAACAGGTTCTTTAAGCATAAATATATCATTGGTTCCATCATTGTTAGCTGTAAGGACATTTGGAATAAATAAGTCCGCAGTAACAAAAACAATAACGGTCATTTCCTGTGAACAACCTAATACATCGGTAACGACCAATGTTACGGGATATTGACCAGGGAGCTGCCATTCATAATTTAACCCTCCACCGGAATTTAATGTGAAATTATCTGCTCCAAAAGTCCAATCCCAAGAAACAAGTCCGCCTGAACCACCTGTTGAATTTTCAGATACAGCCATTTCGTCATAAACATGAACTGGATTGGGATTAACAGAAAAACCTATTTCAATAGGTGTAAAATTCAATGTAATTGGATCCATCGTATATAATACCTCGCAGTTATTGTTATCAATAATTAAAGCTGTAGGAAAATAAGTCCCTGCATTATCATAAAAATAGTTGAACCCTTGAGAATTGTTAATAGTATCCCCATTATCCATAAACCATGTTATATTGGCTACATTCACGGGGTTAGTAGGTGTAAATTCAAATTGAGGTTGACATAAAGTACCAATGTTCGCCCATTCTACAACTATCGAAGGTCCTCCAATAGTTAAATAATCAGTGTATGTTACTATGTCTGTACAACCAAAGTTGTCAGTTATAGTAAGGTTTGCAGTATAAGTTCCAGCAAAAACATAAGTATTACTAGGGTTTTGAATGGTAGAACCGTTGTTATCACCAAAAGTCCATTGCCATCCAACTATATTACCCATAACTGTCGAATTATCTTCTAAATCGGCAAAAACTGGTGGACAATCAAAACCACCTGATCCATTTACATTTGCACCAGTGAAATTATAAGTAGCATTAGCTTGTGGCAAGGAAACTACAATTGTTGTTTCACTTGTATCTGTGCAGCCGTTAATATCAGTTACAATTAGAGTTAAATCGTTTGAAATGGATGTTGCATTTTCAGGATTCAATTCGTCAAATAGAATCGCATAATTTGTAAGCGTTGAAACACTTGTACCATTTAAAAACCATTCAGAATTTGTAAAATCAGTTGAATTATTATTTGCAATGAAATTTTCCAAATTACAAACTACAGTATCAACAGTAAAAGCTGCTGTCGGCGAGGTTATTACAGTCGTTATCGTATGTGGTGCAGAAATACAACCAAAATCATCAGTCGCGATTAATGTTGTAGTAAAACTTCCTGTTGTAGTAAAATTATAAGAAGTACTCTCAAATGTGTTGTTTGTAACCTGAACACTACCATCATCAAAAGTCCAATTAAACGTGTCTAATCCAACCCCATTTCCAGCAATAGCAGAATTATTTGTAAAGGTTACATTTAATGGAATACAGCCTGCAGTAGCAGAAGGTGAGATTTGGGCAATTGGTTCTTGTAAGGCTACTAAATCATTAAATATTAGCGAAGAAGTACAACCAACATTATTCGTAATATTAAGTGTGATGTCATACGTTCCAGAAACGTTATAAGATGGAGTTTGATTTGCTCCAGATAATATAGTCCCATTGCCCATATCGTATTCAAATAGTGTAATGGGGTGAGAAGAATTAGATGTATTTGTTAAATCAAAGGTGTTTGTTCTACACACAGAATCATTTGAAACGATAAAATCCGATTCGATAAATGAAACATTAATTACCTGCGTAATACTGTCATCACATCCAGTTGTGTAATTATGTATAAGTTGTTGAATTTCATACGTTCCAAAACTGTTATATGTGTGCGACATAGAACCTTGATCAGGGTCTGTGAATAAGGCAGGTGAAACTAAAACGTCCGAATTGCCATCACCCCAAGTCCAAATCATTTCAACATTATCCGAATCTTCACCTAAAATAGCGTTATCTGTAAAATCAACTGTCAATGGCAACGTCGGATTACAATATAAAGTTTGAGCTGGGCTGAATAAAGCAATAGGTGCTTTTATATAAACTGCATTTGGAACAAGTAATGTATCACTGCAACCCCGGAATGATACAATAAGTTGAACATCAAAATAGCCTGTGTCAACTGGATAATTATAAGTCGGCATTTCGAGTGTACTCGTGCCACTTTCATCTCCAAAATCCCAATCCCAAGTAACATCATCTGGGCCATATCCTGGCGGAATCACTGTAGTACTAGTAAATTCAAACTCAGATTTTGCGCAGTCAATTATTGGAGTATACGTGAATGATACGACTGGTGGAATACCAACTTTGATATAATCAATTAATGTAATTGTTTCGGTACAGCCAGCATCAGTCGAAATTGTTAGTGTTACGGAATAAACTCCCTCTGAATACATCTGCAAAGGTGGATTTTGCCCTAAAAAGGTATTTCCATTTCCAAAATCCCATTCCCAACTTGTAATTGGATTATCAACTGTATTGGGTGAAATTGAAAGATCTGAGAATTGAACCTCAAGTATTTCACATCCATCAAAAACATCCGATTCAAAATTTGGAATTAAAGGAGATACAACAATATAATTAGCATTAACGATAGAATTCACACAGCCATTTGCGTCTGTTTGAGATAATGAAACATTATAAGTGCCTGTGCTCAAATAAGTTTGAGTAGGAGGGTTTTGTCCAGTAAAAGTCGCACCATTTCCAAAATCCCAATTAAAGGTTCCCGTTCCAGCAGATGTATTAGTAAAATCAACTTGTAATGGATCACAACCAATTAAAGGTGTGCCAGTAAAACTTGGAAGAGGCAAGGGCAATACTACTATATTTTGTGTCTGCGTGCCAGAACATCCTATTGTCGTATTTTGCGATGTAAGTGTTACGGTATACGATCCTGCAATTGGATATATAGGAGAAGGATTTTGCAAAGTGCTTGTCAAACTATTACCGAAATTCCATGCCCAATTATTCACTCCGTTTGATGACAAATCTTGAAAAACAATATTTTGACCAGCACAAATGGTGTCAGTACTCATTGAAAAATCAGCATTATAATCATTCACAGTAATCTCTTGTTCAAAGGAATTAATACATCCTGTAGTTGTATTAGTTACAGTTAAAATTGAGTTGAAAACGCCTGTCGTTGTGTAATTTGCGGTTGTGGGTATTTGACTAGTTGAAGTTTGACCGTTGCCAAAACTCCAATTATAACTATAGGTTCCACTACTTGGAGTGACAGAGCTAAAAACTGGAGCATAAGGAACAGAACAACTACTCAATGGAGTAGAAAAACTAACTATAGGTAATGGGTTTACAATTATATAATTTGCTTTAACTTCTGCAATAGAAATTGTCCCGTTTGAAGCCGTTAAGGTAATGTTATATGTTCCAGGTACAGAATAAATATGGCTTGGATTCTGCAAGGTTGATGTGATTCCATCCCCAAAATTCCATGACCAAGAAATAACAGGACCACCTACATTAGTTGATAAGTCAGTAAATGTCACAGTATTTCCGACACAAAGAGTCAGTGGCGTTGCCGAAAAATTGACATTTAATTGACAATTAACATTTAGACTTAAAAACGACAATAGAAAGAGAAAAAAAGTATATTTCATAATGTAAGAAATCCATTTATATGGAACGTCAAAATTAGACGTTAAAATTTTAAAACAAGTTGTTTTGACTGTTAATTTTAAAAGATTTCTATAATCTAAATGAAATTAAAAACGCAGTTATAACTTTATAAAACGAATAGTTTCTGTTTTTATTCCATTTAAAAAAGAGAGAAAATAAATCCCTTCCTCAAGCGCTGAAACATCGATTGTCTCATCGAAATTTTCAATAGACTTAACACTACATCCAGAAATATTTGTGATTTGAATAACAGAAGCATTAGTTAAATTTTCTAAACCTTTAATAGACAGGTCTTTGAAAGTCGGATTTGGATAAACTGTTAAAGATCCTTCAGTATTAATACTACTCAACCCAGTATATCCGATTTTTCCATTGATGTCGTATTGCATAAAGAATTCCCAAATTTTTACAGAAGCATCAATGTCTCTATTTGTAACACCTGCCGTTATTGATGATCCCGGCCAAGTATGCGCCCCACCAATAATTTTATAATGTTCAACATCAACACCGTTTAAGCCATTAGAATTTATGTAATGCTCAGCAGTACAACCATCAGTTAAATTAATATTTGGAACTGCTGTCATGATTGCGGGTACATCACAATTGTTGAATGTTGACCAATAAGAAAGAGTATTACTTGTTGATTCTATCCATGATGAACCATTGTAAGGAACTGTTCCATCAGCTGTTCCATGTATTTCCATTACAGGCATCGGATGAGAAGGGTTGCAAGTTAAAATTTGATTTACATTGAATGCCCCTGTTACGGAAGCAATTGCCGCTATACGAGAACTGAGTTCACAAGCTAATGTATAACTCATAAAACCACCATTCGACATTCCTGTACTAAAAATACGATTTTGATTAATAGAATAGTCTAATGAGAGTGAATCAATTAGTGCTGAAGTGAAGCCTATATCATCAACAGTTCCTCCCCAACCAGAATTCCAATAAGGTTGACTAGAACCATCTAAGGTTCCCATCGGATGGACTAATAGAAAACCAGCAGTATCTGCAATTGGACGAAAATCACCATAAAACATTTGTTGAGTTGCATTACTTGTATATCCATGGAAATTAAAAACCAGTGGGGCAGGAGCGCTCGCAGAATAACTTGCCGGAACATATAAAATATAAGTTCTCGTTAGACCTCCGTGAGTGATGCTCCCGTTGATTGTTTGTTGAGAGAATGATAATGTGAGAAAAGAAAAGAAAGCAAAAGTAATAAGTAGTAGTTTCATTTTAATTGTTTTTATTAAAGATAAACAAAATAATGGTTATTCAAAAGTCTTCGAATATTCTGACAAGATTTCTTTGAAACTCAGATTTATTTTAATATTGGGGTAAATATATCAATTCTGCTCAAATGAAAAAAAATGATTTTAGTGATTAGTCCTTTTCAACTTTTTCTCCATTGAGTAAAATTTCTTTCTTATTTTGCCTGTGTTTTATAGCAACAAAGAAAGCAATAAGAAAAAGTATTGTTAATACTAATAGAATCAAGAATATATAAGAAGGTAAACCCCCAGCTGTCGATGCTACAGCTGATACAAAACTTAAAATCAAACAAAGTATAAAAAGAAAACCCATTATTAAAACAAGACTTGTTTCCAATTTTAGTTTTTCTTTTAGTTCCTTTTTGGTTATATTGGTGTTATTTCGAATCATCCATTCTTTTTCTTGAGCTTCTATACCCTTTTTTTTGTCAATTTCTCGTTGGTCTAATTCAAGTTTGTGAGCTTCTTGTGAATTATAATGTTTTACAAATTCAAATTTCCCATTTCCATATTGAAGTGCTTTAACATTATGTTTGTCCATTGTGAATTCTGTTGGATCATCACTTTCACATTTGGTATATTGAATTGTTGAATCGGATGTACTAATTATCTTTGCACGAACAATTTTGCCATCATTTAGAATTATTGTGTCACATTCTTCTTGAACTGAAGATCTAAATTCAATTAAATTTGAAGTTGATTCCCCCAAATTGATTGTTGAATTTAAAGATACATCTGTAGTTTTATTTTCTCTTTTTGATTCATTATTTGAAGAAACTTCTCTTTGTTGATTGTTAAAATGCCAACCACTCGTGTATTTTCTTTTTTGAAGAAAATGATTTGAAGTAACAGAATTCGATGTGCCACAAGAAGCCAGTAATATTGAAAACGCTAACAGTGTATAAAATGATTTCATAAATTCTTTAAAAATAGATAAGTTAAAAATCACAACATGATTAAAATCACACTTAATATAACAGCTCCTAAAAAGGAAAGGATTGCAATGGTTTTTGTTTTTTTACGTTTTTGTATCGTGGCAATGTCCTCAGGAGTAGTTTCTTTGATAGAAACATCTTCTTTTTTTAAATTATCAGGATTACTGTTTTCAGTTTTTTAAGTAAAATTTGTTAGGGCTGTAGCCACAGAGATTGAAAGAAATATCAAGAATAAAGCTCCTAAAACACAAGCGACAATTAAAAGAGGTGCTATAGCTTCCCCAAATGCAAAAATTACAACAAAAGCAGCCAGGCATAGTAATCCTAAGACTAAAAAAAGAATGGCCAATATTACAAATATTGCAGGTTGTCTTTCTTTGTTTGCTTTATATATTTTCTTGTTCTTGTCATTTTGTATTCCATTTTGATGAATTTCGGAGGCAGTTGGGCCTTTCCGAATAAATTCAAAATCTCCATTGGCATATTGTAGTGCTTTCACCTTTTCTTTTTCAATTGTAAATTCTGTTAGATCTTCACTATCACATTTGGTATAATGAACTAGAGTATCGGTTGTGTTGATAATATTGACTCTTACAATTTGACCATTGTTTAATATAATTGTATCGCATTCACTTTGCTCAATTGGATTTGTGTTTTCGAGATTTAAAGGTTCAGCTGTTTTTATTTTAGAACTTATTGATGATTCTGGATTTGATGTCTCATTGATAGATTCCGATTTTGAGGAAACTTCTCTTTGCTGATTATTAAAATGCCAACCACTTGTGTATTTCCTTTTTTGAAGGAAATGATTTGAAGTAACAGTGTTTGAAGTACTGCACGAAGCAAATATAATTGATAATATGATTATTGAATAGAATGATTTCATAATTTATATTTTTTAATACAAGACAAATGTAAAATTATATAAATCAAGGGAATAATTGAATGTCGTAACTGGAAATGTGCTAGTTGCGGATATCGCAAATGACCAAATAAATCAAAAAGAATCGTCAAAAGTCTTCGAAGAATCCGATACCATTTCTTTTATCTGTGCCATTTCATTTGCATCTAAATAACGCCATTCACCGACAGGAAGATCCAACGAAATATTCATTATACGAATTCGTTTTAATGTTACAACATCATAATCTAAATATTCGCACATTCGCCTAATTTGACGGTTCAATCCTTGGGTTAAAATAATTGTGAATGAATATTTACTTATTTGTTTGACGTAGCATTTTTTCGTAATGGTATCCAAAATAGGAACCCCATTCGACATGTCATCTATGAATCCTTGAGTAATTGGATGATTTACAGTAACAATGTATTCTTTTTCGTGATTGTTTCTAGCTCTAAGAATTTTATTCACAATGTCGCCGTCATTTGTCAAGAAAATCAGTCCTTCACTTGGCTTGTCTAATCTTCCTATTGGGAAAATACGTTTTGGATGATTGATGTACTCAATAATATTATCTTTTTCTGCCTTTAGATCAGTCGTACAAACAATTCCAACTGGTTTATTGAAAGCAATGTAGATGAATTCTTCCATGGGTTCTGAAATCAGTTTGCCATCAACACAAACTTCATCTCCAATTTTGATCTTTGCACCCATTTCTGGAACTTTCCCATTGATTGTTACTCGGCCTTCTTCGATAAGTTTATCAGCAGCACGTCGTGAGCAAAATCCAGCTTCACTTAAAAATTTATTGATTCGAGTTAATTCTTGATCTTCCATTTATGAAAATACACTTCTAGGATCCAAAATTACTTAAAAATCAGAAGTTTTTGAATTTGAATTTAAAGTAAAAAAAAAGACTGTCTTTTTTTAAGACAGTCCTTGAATTACAGTTTCGATTATTTATGAAATTGGATAGTGATGCTAATCGATGATCAATTTTCCAACTGAAATTAATGTTCCTTTGTTCTTTATTTTGTATGAATAAATTCCTTTTGAAAGAAAGAGATTAAATTCTGTTTTTGAACTTTGGATAATTGATTGATGGACTATTTGTCCGCACAAAGAAAAGATTTCTATTTCATCAGCAAGGTTATTATCAAGCTCTAAGTTGAATTTCCCATTTGTTGGATTGGGATAAATCTTTGATGATGTCATTATCTCTTGGCTTTGTATATCCGCTAAACCATTAATTTCGAAAGTTGAAGAACATGTGGTGCCATTATAACTTGCTTCGAAAGTGTAAACACCAGAAATAGTGGGAAGTAATTTGGACCACGAAAATGTGCGGATTGAATTGTCTGAAGGACTTACATAATTCCAAGCTAAATACGTGCTTCCATTTGGGTTGAGAATCTTCATATCAGCGTTAAACCCATTGATTTCATCTCTAATAAAAATATAGAACTTTGCAAATCCTGCTGGCAAACCAGGACCTTGGAAAGGGATCGAGAATAAATTACTTTCATTTAAGGTTTCAGTAGCTGGGCAAGGAGGGAAAACTGCATCAGTTGTATGAACCGACGCTTTTACTATACTCGTTTCCTTATGTTGTTTTTGACTAGCCCACCAAGACGATGGATTAAGGGTGTTACAAGTTCCAGAGAATGGATCAATTCGTGTAGCGACCGTAGCGCCTTCCCAAATTTCAAAATGTAAATGAGGTCCAGATGAACTTCCAGAGCTACCTACAACACCTAAGTATTCACCAGCCACAACTGCCTCTCCAACGATTTTCGATGTGACGGACCCACTTTTCATATGCCAGTATAAGGCATGAGATCCATCTTGATGTTGTAACATAATATAGTTTGCCGTCAGACTATTCCCTGAGCAATTTCGATCAAATTCACCATCATTTTTTGCAATAATTATTCCTGAAGCAGCTGCAACAACCTCTACAAGATTGTTATCCATTTTGTAAAAATTGAAAGGCCAAGTTGATATGTCTGTTCCGCGATGACCATCATATGTTTTAGTTCCACAATTCCAATCATTTGAGCTTCCAGCATTTTGGTCCTGGTCTACATATGCAGAAACACGGTAAAAACTACAGTCGTTCAAATCGGCAGATGCTTTAACTGGCCAATATTCTAAAACTGTCAATGCTTTCGTAGTTGATTCAATTGGTTCTGATATATGCAAGTATTGCCGGTTTTGTCGGCTTTCATTCTCCAAAAATGTGTATTGTTCTGTTGAAATACAGGGATGTTCTGAATTATTTTCACTTGAGATATGCTCTTCTTCTTGATGATATGATACAGAAGAATGATTTTGTGCTAGTAGGTTGAAATTAATAACACTAAAGATTGCGAAGAGAATAGTAGTTGTTTTCATAGGTTCGTAAGATTAGTTTGAATTATAATCGTATGACGCTCCTTTTTTTTACAAGTTGTTTTTTTTAGAAAAAATTATTCTGCATGCATATAATTTTTCAATATTTTAATTAAAATATTAGGCATAAAAAAGCCTCGATTAAACAATAATCGAGGCTTAAGAAAAATTGAATAATTAATTCATTACAATCTTTTTTGTAAGTGTACTTTTTTGTCCTTCGACTGTTACAATATAAATTCCTTTTGAGAATGACCTCATATCGATCTTTTCTTTTTGGCTAGTTACAGATTGAGAATATACTTCTTGACCAGAAACATTTTTAACAGTAATCTTTCCATTTGAAAAATTATCACCAACAAAACTTACGTTGATGAAATCAGTAGTTGGATTTGGATATATATTAACTTCGATTAATTCATTTCCTTGAATTCCTGCAACTTCAACAAAATCCAATCTAACAACTTCATTTGACTCAGCATTTACATACCAAATTTTTCCATCAGGACCAACCTTAACACCCATCACTCCGGCAGACCCAGTTTGCAGTCTTGCAAGTTCAACTGCAGCAGCACCACTGCAGTCATAAATAATTATTTCACCTGTAGCATAATCGGAAACGATTAATCTATCTTCTATAATGTCAATTCCACTTGGTCTAGTCAAACCAGTTCCAATAAAAACAGAATTTGTTGTTCCAGTGTAAACCGATGCTTCAGCAATACCTCCTTCAATTGGAGTGAAAGTTCCAGTTTGAGATCCTGTATTGATATCCATTTTCAATACTCTTGCATTTTCTGAATCAACTATGTAAAGCATCCCTGAAGGCTTGTCCAATACTAAATGACTTACAACGTGTTGAATAGGATCTTCAACAATTCCAAGACCAGTATATCTTCTTACAATACCATCACTGTGATCATGCATTCCAGGCCCATGATCTTCTGAAAAATCGTATCGTACAATACTATTATGATCTCCATCATTCACCCAAAACGCATTACCTGATTCGTGAGCAATACCCATTGAATGTGGACTTTCATGCAACATATCCAAATGCGAACCATTACCACCTGAAGGCTGCGCGTATATTAAAGGGTCACTTGACCATAATGTTGGGCCTGTAAAAGGTGAACCACCATCATGATTTGCATCATAAACACCAGGAGAAGTAGAAAAGTTTTCGTTTTCGCTAAAAGCCAATCCTGTGGCTAATGACATAAAATGGTAAGCATTCTGATCTGTCTGCAATAGTGATGTTTGTCCTGGTTGTCCAGCATCACTTACCTTGATCGTAGAACTTCCGCTATCTTCAGTTCCTTTTAAAACAACCCAAAGTTCGTTATTTGTTAGAGTAGGGTGGAAATCAAGATCTCTCGGAACACTAACTCCATCAGTTGAATTTAATATAACAGCATGCTGAGGTGCAATTATTCCAATATAATCATCAATAATGTTTGGAATACCATCACCAATAATAATGGTTCTTGTAAGTGTATCATTTACAGTGTTTTCATCAGTATTTCCATTTAAATTACTTGCCCATACTTTAACGCTGTACGATCCATTGATAGCTGCGTTCCATAGAGTTGAGTGAGAAAAATCATATTCCGTAAATGAAGTAATATTCAAGCCAATTAGATTGTCAGTTACAATAGCATCGGTACCTATTTGATAATTAAGATCAAGAGATGTGATCGCATTTGCACTCCAATTAAATAAATGTCCATGAATTTCTACATTCCCAGAATTATTATAATTGAAAGTACTCAAATGATGTAATTCCATATCGTAATTAAATGCTGGAGTTACAGTGAAAGGTATTGTCGTTCCAGCACCAATTCCAATTTGAGTTCCATAAACTGGAAGTCCGTCAATATTGACAGTAAATGTCAGTCCGCCGTCAGCATAATCATCAACAAATAATATATCAAGATTTGTTCCTTGAAGAAAACACCAAGGACCTTCAGTAACCGTAACATTGTCGGCATATCCACCTGAACCTGGCGCAACAATAGTTAAACCACCACCATTGCAACCTACAGTAGGATTTCCTCCTGCGAAAATCGTACCTGCTCCACCACATGGATCACCAGCTGGAACAAGTTCCCAATAACCTTCATAACCCCATTGGTCTGTAGTTACATCAATTGTTACTTCGGACTCTCCGACAGCACACTGTGAGAAAGCATTATTTCCAAGTACACTTAAAAGTAAAAGACTGAATATCTTTTTTTTCATATGATAATAGTTTAATGAGTGGTTTTTAAATAGTAATAATTAAAAATTCGTGCGGCAAATTACTAAAAATAAGTTACTTAATCGATTTATTTTTAACATCTAAAGAATTCCGATACTAAAATAGCTGTTGCTACTGAAACGTTTAAAGATTCTGCTCCACCGAATCGTGGGATTGAAATTGGATTGTTTATTAATGGAATTAATGACGTTGAAATTCCACTGCCCTCATTGCCCATCAATAACACTCCGTTTTTTGATAGGGTTTCGTTATAAACATTTTCCCCTTCAAGTAAAGCTCCATAAATCGGTAAAGAACAATTTGACAACCATTCTTCCAACTCTAAATAATGCATATTAACTCTGAAGATTGCACCCATGCTTGCTTGTACCACTTTTGGGTTATAACAATCAACCGTTGTTTTTGAGCAAACAATATCCGAAATTCCATACCAATCGGCAATGCGCATTATTGTACCTAAATTACCTGGGTCCTGAATGCCATCAAGTGCTATGATTAATTTCTTTTTATCTATAGAAGAATTCGTCTTATTTTGCCGTAGGATGGCAAATACTTTATTAGGTGTTTTAAGCAACGAAATTTGTTCTAATTCTTTGATGGATATTTCAAATGATTCTCCATCAAACTGCCCAATATTAAATTCGTTTGTATAGGCTATTAATTCTATTGAATCTTTAGCATAAACCAATGTTTCAGCTACCATTTTTTCGCCTTCAATAATAAACAATCCAAGCTCTTCTCGGTGTTTTTTTTGATGCAAAGAACGAATCCATTTAATCTTATTCTTCGAAAGGTCTGACACTGGTTCTTTATTATTATTTTTGTGGTGTATCGTTATGTTTAAAACACTCAAATTTACATATTTTCTTTTAATAATAGCTGTTGCTACTTTTAGTTGTAGGCAAGCTAAATATGTACCTGAAGGAAAGTATTTATTAAAGAAAAACATCATTAAAGTTGAAGGAAATGATTTGAACGAAGATGACGTTTCTAATATAATTAGACAGAAACCAAATTTCAAAACATTAGGGTTTAAAACGAGATTATGGATTTATAATAGAGTTGATTCAGTAAATGTCGCTGAGAAGAGATTTAGAAAAAACGAAAAGCTCAGATCTAAAAACCAACATATTCTTAAACGCCAAAATGATGTAAATAAGCGTCGGATAAAGAAGTCTATTGAAAAAAACAGAATAATGTATACTGAGAAGCTTGTAAAACTTAAAGATACTATTAATCCAAGGATGTTTTTCAGAGAATGGTTTAAATATAAAATTGGAGAGAAACCAGTAGTTTTCGATAGTATATTATTCAATAAATCATTAGAGCAACTAGCAGTTTTTATTAAAAACAGAGGTTTTTTTCAAGGTAAGATTACAGGGGAAGTTAATTATAAACGTAAAGTGAACGTTACTTATAATATAAAAACTGGACCTCAGTTTATAATTGATTCAATTTATATAATTTCTGAAAATAAAAATGTAACCAGTACTTATTTAAAGTATGTGAAAAAGGTAGAAGATGCCTCTTTAATAGGTTTGCCTTTTGATAAAGACTACTTGAATGATTATAGAAGCAAGGTTGCAAAATACATGCGTGACAATACATTTTATGGATTTAGTAGTTCTCACATAAATTATATAGCAGACACTATTTATTCCACGATGAAAGTGAATTTAAGTATCCGATTTACTGACAGAATGGTGCGTTCTGATGTTGATCGTGATTCTCTGATTGGAATAAAACATAAGGAAACAATTGTTCGAAATGTTTATTTTCACATTTCTGACTCCACGTATTTTGAAGGGAATTTCAAAAAAACTGTGGAGGATTTGGGACTGACCTTACTAGATCAACAATTCATTCGAACTATTGACACGTTTCTTTATGCAAATTTAAAAAAGAATAAATCAGATGAAATAGATGCTTACAGGGTCGCAACATTTCTTTATAATGGAAAGTTGGATATTAATCCTGATGTGATTGAAATTCAAAACTATTTAGAACATACAAACTATTATAAAGAATATTATTTGGAACGAACCTATAATAGACTTATACAATTAGGGTTGTTTAAAGTGATTAAGCCAATATTGATTGAGATTCCAAACACAAATTTAATAGATGTACATTATTATTTAGTTCCAGCTCAAAAACAAAACGTCGGTTTTGAGCCGAGAGCTACTACTTCAAATGGTTTTTTGGGCGTAGCGGCATCTATAAACTATACAAACATAAATTTATTTAGAGGAGCACAAAAGTTAACATTCGCCATTGGTGGTGGATTTGAATCTCAACCTCCAGTTTTTGATGAAAATTTAAATGGTGACAAAATTAAAAAGGCAGGTAGAAGTTTTAATACATTCGAAATAGGACCTAGTTTAAAATTAGATATTCCTGGTTTATTTCCAACAAAAGTAACTACTCTTTCTAAACGGCAGCGACCAAGAACAATTCTCTCAACTGCATATAATTACCAATTGAGGGATGATTTTAGAAGGCAAATTTTTCAAATGAATTATTTATGGCGATTCTTTGTTTCGAAAACGCAGATTTTTCAAATTGGCCTGCCTGGTATTTCAACAATCAAATTCGTTCAGATTGAAAATTCTCCAGATTTTCAGTCGCAATTAGACTTGGTTAATGATCTGTTTTTAAAGAACACCTACAGTAATCAATTTATATGGCAAGATTGGAAATTCTCATTTGAATATAATAACAAAGAAAAAGACAATAAAAAACCAAATACATCCGTGTATTTTAATTCAAGCTTTGATCTTTCAGGTAACATTTTAGCAATGTTTAAAAAACAGCAAGATACCTTACAAAATGGACAAAGGACAATTTTTGGTGTCGGGTATTCACAATTTGCTAGACTTGACAATGAGGTTATTGGGTCAAATCAGTTTGGCAAAAAGACAAGCTTACATGGTAGATTGATTATTGGAGGTGGATTGCCATATGGGAATTCATCAACTTCTATGCCTTATGATTATAGTTTTTTTGCTGGTGGGGCGAATGACAATAGAGGTTGGAGGGCGAGGTCTTTAGGTCCTGGAGCATATAAATATTATCTGGATACAAATAGAACTGCAACCCAAATCGGAGATTTAAGAATTGGATCTACAATAGAGTTTAGATTCAATATGGGGCCAACTCTGAAAGGAGCTGTTTTTATGGATGCTGGTAACGTTTGGACTATAAACGAGGATGTAAATAGAATTGGAGGACAAATTTCTAATAATTGGTATAAACAAATTGCAGTTTCTGGCGGAATAGGTTTAAGATTGGATCTTGATTTTTTCATTGTTCGATTGGATGTTGGAATCCCAATTAGTAATCCTGCATTACCAAAAGAAAGCCGGTGGATTTTCCAAAACAGAGATGAATATCATAAGGAAGGATTATTGACATTTGGAGTTAATTATAAAGACTATCTTCCAAATCCGTTTACTCCAGTTGTACATTTCGGGATTGGTTATCCTTTCTAAAGAAGTTTTTATTCTTCTAAAACAGTTAAGTTTGCAAATCGCAGTAAAACTGTCTTTGCACCATGATGTGGGAAGAAAATCGTCGCTTTTTTATCTGCTCCGTCTCCTTCCATTTTAGTCACTTTACCTTTGCCAAAACGATCATGTAAAACATTGTAACCGACTTTCAATTCAGATGTTGTGCCTTCATTTTTTGGCGAATTGCTTATAGAATTAATTGATTTAAATGAACTACTTGGTGGATTAAAAGGTTTGTTTAATCCTCCTGTAAATTGTTGATCGAAATTCATTGAACGCCCAGATAATGATTTACCTGTTCCTCTTTGTGGCGTTTCAAAATTCAAAAATTGCTGGTCTATCTCATCAATGAATCGGCTTTGCTCAGAAGAAACTAAATTCCCCCAAATAAAGCGAGAAGTTGCAAAGGAAAGGGTACAAGTATCCTTTGCTCTGGTAACTGCAACATAAAATAAGCGTCGTTCTTCCTCTAATTCTGTCCTGGAATTCAACGCCATCTGAGAAGGGAACAGATTTTCCTCTAATCCTACTAAAAATACATGTGGAAATTCTAATCCTTTACTCGAGTGAATAGTCATCAAAGTAATATGATTTTTATCATCCCCTTTATCATCATCAGCATCTGTTAAAAGCGCAACGTCAATCATGAATTCTGAAAGAGATTGATTCGCATCTTCTTCTTGATTGACAGTAAATTCTTTGATACCAGCAAGCAATGCCTCTATGTTTTGGTAGCGTTCAACCTCTTCTGGACCTTTATCTTTTTCTCCGTATAATTCTTTTAAAATTCCAGATGATTTCGCAATATGTTGGGCCAATTCATACGCATTCATTTTATCCAATTGCGCAGTAAAACTTTTGACCATCGTCGTAAATTCATACAACTTAGTTTTTGTTCCAGCGTTCAATGAAACGGGATATTGTTGTAAATCAGCAATGACATCCCATATACTTACACCATATTTGTTTGCAGCAATTATAATATTTTCAATTGATGTTTTACCGATTCCTCTTCTAGGGTAATTAATTACTCTTTTCAAAGCTTCTTCATCTCTAGGGTTTGTTGTCAACCTGAAATAAGCTAAAATGTCTTTAATTTCCTTTCGTTGATAAAAAGAAAGACCTCCATAAATTTTATAAGGGATATTTAATTTTCTCAATGCTTCTTCAAAGGATCGAGATTGTTTATTGGTTCTGTATAAAATCGCAAAGTCATTGTATGACGAAACAGTACTTTGTTTAAGATCGAATATTTTGTTGGTGATTACACGACCTTCTTCATTATCTGTTAAAGTTCTGATAACAGATATTTTAGAGCCTTCTTGATTAGAAGTCCAAACATTTTTCTTTATTTGATCTTCATTTTTTGCAATAATACTATTTGCTGCATCAACAATATTTTTTGTGCTTCTGTAATTCTGCTCAAGTTTGAACAATTTAAAATCAGCATAATCCTTACGGAAATTCAAGATGTTTTGAATATTGGCACCGCGAAAAGAATAAATACTCTGAGCATCATCACCTACAACACAGATGTTTTCATATACAGCAGCGAGTTTCTTTACAATCAAGTACTGAGCGTAGTTCGTATCTTGGTACTCATCAACCAGGATGTATTTGAACTTTTGCTGATAATAATGTAAAACATCAGGAAAATCTCTCAATAAAACATTGGTTTGGAACAATAAATCGTCAAAATCCATTGCGCCAGCTTTAAAACACCTTGTCACATATGTTTTGTAGATTAATGCCAACTCAGGTCTTCTCGATTGTGCGTCTTCATTTATGATGTCGTTATTCTGAGCATATGCATCTGCTGAAATTAGATTATTCTTAGCAGAAGAAATGCGACCTAAAACCATTCCTGTTTTGTATATTTTATCGTCTAAATTGAGTTCTTTAATGATGTCTTTTAAAAGACTTTTTGAATCTTGTGTGTCGTAAATTGTAAAGTTTGTAGGATAGCCTAATCGATCGGCATTGTAGCGCAAGATTCTTGAAAAAACAGAGTGAAAAGTACCCATCGTAATGTTTTTTGCTTCAGAAGAACTTACGATTTTCCCAATCCTTTCTGACATTTCTTTTGCTGCCTTATTTGTAAAGGTTAGCGCCATAATATTAAACGGATCAATTCCTTGTTCCATCATATAAGCTATTCGAAAAGTTAAAACACGTGTTTTACCAGAGCCGGCACCTGCAATTACCATGGTTGGACCATAAATTGATTCTACAGCTTCCCGCTGGCTTATGTTTAATTCATCCAAATAACTCATGGAAATTTTTGATTTTATTTTGTTGATTTTAACTTTGAGAATAAGACTTTTAAAGCATACAAATTTACAAAATATAAGCAATTTAATTTGGTATATTTAATTGAATTTGGATTTTTTTTACACAAAAAAGAATGTCAAATATTTATGTTTTCAAGCTATAAAATAGTACTTTTGCACACTGAAAATGTGAAATTATGAGTCATTCAATTAAACCTGGAGTAGCTACAGGCGACGAAGTTCAAAAAATCTTTAAATACGCAAAGGAGAAAGGGTTTGCCTTACCTGCTGTTAATGTTACTGGTTCTTGTACCATAAATGCTGTTTTAGAAACTGCAGCAAAAGTGAATTCGCCAGTTATAATTCAATTTTCAAATGGTGGAGCACATTTCAATGCAGGTAAAGGTTTGTCAAATTCCAACGAAAAGGCAGCCATTGCTGGAGGAATAGCAGGAGCGAAGCATATTCATACATTGGCAGAAGCTTATGGTGCAACGGTTATTTTACATACGGATCATTGCGCGAAAAATTTACTTCCATGGATAGATGGGTTGTTGGATGCAAGTGAAGTGTTTTTCAAAGAAACAGGAAAACCTTTGTATAGCTCACACATGTTAGATTTATCTGAAGAACCAATTGAAGAGAATATTGAGATATGTAAGAAATACCTTGCTCGAATGAGTAAAATGGGTATGACTTTGGAAATTGAATTAGGTATAACTGGAGGTGAGGAAGATGGTGTTGATAATTCTGACGTTGACAGTTCGAAATTATATACACAACCTCATGAAGTTGCTTATGCATATGAAGAACTCATGAAGGTTTCAGATAAATTTACTATTGCAGCAGCTTTTGGAAATGTTCATGGGGTTTATAAGCCAGGAAATGTAAAGTTGACTCCAAAGATTTTATTGAATTCTCAAAATTTTGTTCAAGAAAAATTTAATACTGGGCATAATCCAGTGGATTTCGTTTTTCATGGTGGTTCTGGTTCAACTGTTGAAGAAATTCGAGAAGCAATTGGTTATGGTGTAATCAAAATGAATATTGACACTGATTTACAGTTTGCTTTTACAGAAGGAATTCGAGACTACATGGTAAATAAAGTTGATTACTTGCGTACTCAAATTGGCAATCCAGAAGGTGATGATAAACCAAATAAAAAGTATTACGATCCGCGTAAATGGTTGAGAGAAGGTGAAGTAACATTCATTGATCGACTCGTTCAAGCATTCGAAGATTTAAATAATATAAACACATTATAAGAATTCCAAATACTGAATTCCAAATTCCAAATTTAAATAATATGAGTAGTTGGTTTAATAGAAAAAAAGAAGGAATAACAACTTCTACAAAAGAGAAAAAAGAAACACCTGAAGGTCTGTGGTCAAAATGTTCTAATTGTAAAACATTATTTACGGCAGATGATTTAGAAAAGAATTCTTTTGTTTGTGATCGTTGTTCTCACCACGAACGCATTGGTTCTGAGGAATATTTCCACATTCTATTTGATGAAGGGAAATATACAGAGCTTGATAAAAAATTAACATCAGGTGACCCATTGAATTTTGAAGACACAAAAAAGTATGTTGACAGAGTTAAAGCAACGCAGAAAAATACAGGATTATTCGATGCCATTAGAACAGCAAAAGGTAAGTTAGACGGACATGAATTTGTTGTTGCTGCAATGGATTTCTCTTTTATTGGTGGTTCTTTAGGTTCTGTAATGGGAGAGAAAATTGCACGTGCTATTGACGAGGCAATAAAAATCAAAGCTCCGTTTATGATAATTTCCAAATCAGGTGGAGCGAGAATGATGGAAGCAGGTTATTCATTGATGCAAATGGCAAAAGTTTCTGGTAAACTTGGTCAATTAGCTGAACATAAATTGCCTTATATTTCGTTTTTAACAGATCCAACAACGGGTGGTGTAACCGCTTCTTTTGCAATGTTGGGTGATATCAATATTGCTGAACCAGATGCTTTAATTGCATTTGCTGGACCAAGGGTAGTGAAAGAAACAATCGGTAGAGATTTACCTGAAGGATTTCAAACTTCAGAATTTGTATTAGAACATGGATTCTTAGATTACATTGTTGATCGTACAAAGTTGAAAGAAACATTAGCATTGTCGTTGAAGTTATTCAAAAACTAAGAGACTCTTCAAATCGAAAAAGCCATCCGTCAATTGACCGATGGCTTTTTCTTTGCTCAAACTAAACTATGTTCTTTAATTATTTTGTTGTTGCATTACCACTCGCGAGCAACACCATCGTTGACCATTGAAATATTTTACAAAATAAACCCCATTACTGTATCTTCCAATATCGCAAGTTGTTTCTCTGTCAACATCTAATACAACTTGCTCTAAAATCTTCCCATTTACATCTGCAATAAAAACTTCTGTGATTTCTTTTGGATTTCGTATATGAAAAATACCATTCGTTGGGTTAGGGTAGAGCAACACTTGAATTTCCAATGAAGGATCAACTCTATTTGTGTCTAATGGTTGGTTAGCATGCAATGTATCTCTAATCCCGTAAGGATTTATCATTAATAGATTCGTGTCAATTTGAACGATTTGTTCTGGAGCAATAAACTCCTCACAATCTGGAGTGATACTCATTAATCGTGCAATGCGAACTAAAATCTCTCTAAATGATTCTACCTTGTATCCGTCGGTACTTGGTTCAATATGCGTTCCGCCAACGCCACTGTGATTTGTTAAAAATGTATACGTTCCGTTTGTTGCAAGTGCAATGGATCTACACAAAAATTCAGTTGATTTATCAATTCCTGAGCATCCTACGGGGATTATTCTAATTCCCATTTTTGCCGCTAATTGTGAAACTTCCATTAATCGTTGCAAGTTTTCATCTGCTTTATGTGGTGGAGCATCTAAGACCCAAAACAGAATTCGTGCTCTAGCAGAAGTGCTCCAATTCAAATTCTTCAATGCCGCCATCAAAGCTTCGTCAGCTGCTTCGGGATAATCTCCACCGCCACCAGCTTCATTCGCATTTATGAAACTTTTTACCAAATCGATACTTGAGCTAAAAGGAGATTCAACTGTCACGTAATCATCACCATTATCTCTGTAAAAAACACTTGCCATTCGAACATTAATGTTTTTATTTTCTGCAGCAATAGAAGAAATCACATTGTCTAAATCCATTTTCAAATAATTGATTTCATCACCCATACTTCCAGTAGCATCAACTACAAATGCAATGTCCAATTGATCTGAAACAGTGCATGGAATATCAATTTTAAAGCTATTAACTCCTTCAGAAAATGAATGTAAATTTTTAAACGATTCATTAAAATCTCCTTTTGAAGTATTAATGGAATACTTATTAAGATTAGCTTGATTGAAGTTAGCATCCCATAATTCTGCTTTTCCAGTATTGTCTGTTCTTGCGCTCCAAATGACAGAGCCTGAAGCGTCAGTTAATTGAACCTCTGCATCAATAACAGGCATTCCAGATGGCAAAGTTAATTGAATACAAAAACGTTCTTTTTTATTGCTTTTCCATATTCCTGAATAGGCCGCAAATTCGTTGTTATTCAAATCATTCCATAATCCCCATTTTGCAAAATCATTGACTTCGCCAGCAGTTAAAACTCCAACTTTAATTGTATTTGTTCTACTTTCGATGTCTCCAATCTCATCTTTTGAGACGATTTCTGAGTCTGTACTCCAAGAATAGGTAGCAGTTTCACTTCCTCCACTTCTAATAGTTATTTCACTCAATTCACCATGACTAACTGGTGCACTATCCATTTTTGAATGTCGAGTTGAACTACTTCGTGCTCCACGAACTTCAATTTCGGAAATCATTTTCTCTTCTACTAAACCAATATTCATTACATTTTTGGAACCATCACCAGCATTAACAGAATTTAATTCAGAAATATATCCATCAGCAATTGCGAAAATTTTCACTCTTCCTGGCTTAGTTTTGAAATCAAAATTTCCTTTTTCATCTGGCACAACGTATGTAGTATCGCTTTCTTCAACAACCATTAATTTTACATTATTGAGTGTGTTTTTAGATTTCATTTCGTATACATTGCCTTGGAAATTGGCTTGAGCAACAAGAATTTCTGTCGCGACTAAAAAACAAAAGAGTAGCAGGTTTTTCATAAGTTGAGTTTTAATATTTTTTTCTAATCATTGAACTCAGACCAATACACTTTGTTTTTGATATGGTTCAAATTAACACTATTCTATAGATTGTTTTAATTTCTAAATTCCATAAAAACAACAATTATTTTGATTAGTTTAGGCCAATTATTCATTAAATTATTCGAATATATTTTAATTAAAATTCTCTTTAAAAAACATAATATGAGATTTATAATAGGAATGTCAATTTCAATTTTATTGATTACGAATATTTATGGGCAAACAATTGATTTGCCTCAAAAGAAATCTCGTTTTTCTTTTTTAAAGTCATTGACAGACTCAACAAATAAACATGATCACTTTGAAGTCAGTTTTGGCCAAAACTTGGTTTTTATTTCATCCAGTAAACAAATAGATATTTTAAAAGAAGCAGCAGTAGTGTTGCCGACAAGTTCAGTTCTTTTCTTTGCAGAGATGAGGCCAAAAAAAGTAATTCGAATTCCAGTTTATTTAAATATTGCTACAGAAAGTAAACAATTCTTAATAGATGGAGTATTGGTCAATGAAAAATCCTCTCCTTCTTTTGGGACAGGTATATTGTTGAAAATGATTCAATTTGACGTTGATAAAAAATCCAAAATAGAATTAGAAATGGGGTCTGTTGCTAACTGCATCGTGGATAAAAGCTCATCTTTAAGGATAGTTCCAGTTCTTGTTTCAAGATTGAAAATTTGTCGAGGAGAAAATTTTGTTATGTATGTTGGCGTAAATTATGCATTTGGAATCAATTCAATTGGATTACTATATGGAACTGGTACAGTTTTTTGAATGTGCATATTTTTGAAGTATCAATTACAAGTTATTTTTTAAAACTTTTTGAGATCATTTTAATAATTAAATTGAAAATAAAATCTGATCTGTTAATTAAATGATAACAAAAATTATACTAATCCTTCCTGAAAGAATGAACATCGTTGTGATTTTCTTCAATTTGATCCTTGACTTTTTTAATAGTTTGAGTTAACAAAAACATATCAGCAGTTACGTTATTTCCAAGCCATTCCCAACTTTGCTCTTCGTCTTCAATAGCCATTGCCATATGATATAGCATTTCGAAACCATGTGCTAAAAGCCATTTTTGAGCCATTTCATTTCCTTCAGCTGCATGGATCAGTGCCATTAAATGCGGATAACCATTGGCTGTTAACCAATTACGTGCTTCTTGTTTCAGGGAAATAGCATAAGTTGCCATGACTAATTCGTCGTAGCCATTATCACGTAACCAGAAAAGCAAGTCTTCATTTCCTTCTATTGCTTTGGCCCACGCTAATATAATTTTTGGAGGATAATCAATCGGGTACACAGTCACTTTCGTAACTTCATCTGCCGATTTTGCAATTGCTTTACTTTTCTTTTTGAACCAGTTAAACATTTCCCAATCCTAATTTAGAAGAACCATAGAGCAACTAGAATTGCTGTTACAATACAAATCAAATCTACTAATAACATGGTCCCTAATGTATAACGTGTATTACGAACATTGATTGCACCAAAATAAACAGCTATTACATAAAATGTTGTTTCTGCACTGCATTGAAAAATACAGCTCAATCTTCCTGTCAATGAATCTGGTCCGAATGTTTGCATGGAGTCGATCATAAATCCTCTTGAGCCACTTGAACTAAATGGACGCAACATAGCCACAGGTAAAGAGTCTGTGATTTCTTTTGAAACACCAACCATAT
>VFKM01000197.1 GCA_009885545.1 Flavobacteriales bacterium | reverse complement strand
TTCTAATTAAATATTTTTAATAATATACTAAGTATTTATCCATTATCCAATATGGACAAACCCAAAAAATCGCTTCACTTCATAAGCACTGAGTTTTGTCAATCATAATGCAAGGAGAAACAGGGGGTAGCGGACACGCTACTACTACTCGCTCTAATGAAAAACAACACTACTACTATGTAGAATATGTTTCTAAGAAGAGACAGGCAGCAGACATTGCAAGACACAAATCAACTAGAAAATTCGTTAACAGCGTTAAAATAGTCAACAGATTACCAAATGAACCCTTAACTAGTAAGAAAATTTTCAACTATTTTAAAAACAGCATTGATGATAATGATCTTAAATTTAACGAAAATGATCTAAAATCTATTTTATCTTTGTATCCTTTTCATGATAACCGAACATTTATCTTAAAATTTAATGATAATTTCAATGCTCATAAACTCTATGGTAAAACCGCTATTATAGATGGTGTTTTATCCTTTGATATGGTGGATCCTAACCGGGCAGAAAAAAAATTTACATTAAAAGCACTTTTACGATTTCATTGGTTATCTTATGAGACCGAGGATTATAAAATAGATAAATTTCTCAAAGACCATAATATTAAAGTCAATTCATTAGTTATAAGAGAAAAATACGATTCAACCTCAGAACTAAGCTTTCTTGAAAACGGTGTCAGAAAGGTTCATGTTGAGTATGACCTCGAAGACCATGCTGAAATAGCTGATCTATTGGGTATTATTGAAATAGATGGTCAAAGATCACTTCTCCAATTATGTGGTCTTCCTCCAAAATGCTTATTTTGTAAGAAATTTGGTCATCGCCTCTCTGATTGCAAAGATCATAAAGTTAAGTGTGATAAATGCAAAAAAAGAGGGCACACAACAGAAAATTGTGACATAGCAAAGCGTATAACTAATGTCAATGAGACACCAATCGATCTACCAAATGAAAATGAAACTAATCCTAAACCAGAAGACGAAATAGCAAACGCTACGTCTATTCAGCAATTACCAATTGATTATAAAGCACCGCAAACCAAAAGAAATCTCGAACACTCTCCATCTGAAGAAACACAACCACAAAAGACCATGGCAACGGCATCCACTGAAACTAAGACCAACAAAATAAGCCCCAATATTGATAGGTTCATCTTTTCTGACGAAGAAGGGGAACTTGTCATTGACGACAAGGATGGCGTTGATTAATCTTAGTAAACATTTCTGATTATTAATTACCTAAACTTTACAAAAATGAATGACAAATTACAATTAAAAACTGTTCATTGGAACAGTTTTAAACTTAATGAAGACCGTATTTTCGAACTTTCTTTATTTTTAAAAGTATTTAAACCAAATTTGATGTCTATTAATGAAGTTAAATTATCAAGAGAAAAAGCTAACCTTTTTTTAAGATTTGATGAATATAACACAATCTATAAACCGAGAAAAGAGAATCCAAATGAAGGTGGTGGAGTCTGCATATTAATTCGTGAAGGCATCAACTACCATGAACTTGGAGAGATAAACGATGACGATGAGATGATTGGAGTAAATATAGATTTCATTTCCTTTCAATTTAAATTTTATTCATTATATGTCCCACCGGATAAGCTATTGAGCTATACCCGACTCGCAGAGATATCGAAATCCGAGTTTCTGTTGGTTGGTGATCTTAATGCCAAATCCGAATGCATTGGTTGCAAAACTTCAAACCAATCAGGAAAGGTTCTAGACGACCTCATTCTCCTACCAGAATTCAATATTATAAACAATAAAGATCATACTTATTTTAGATTCAAATCTAATTACTCTGAGTTACTTGACCTAGCAATTTGTTCTAGTGAAATCAACTCCAAAATTTCAAACTTTGAGGTTCTTACCGACCAATGCATGGGAAGTGACCATTGTCCAATTACTTTCACAATCAATTTAGGAGTTACACCACATCCCGCTACAATATCTAATTCTTATCAAAGACTTAATCTTGCCAAAGCAGATTGGGAATTTTTTAGTGAAATTCTTACCAGAAAAGCCCTTTCGCTCACTGATTCATACATTGAAAGTTTAAATGTGGAAGATTTTAACAAACTAGTAAGCGATCACATAATGGAAGCTGCAAACACGGCAATTCCAGTTTCTGAACCAAAAGTAAGGAAAACGTTCCCCCCAAATATTGTAAACCTGATCAAAGAAAGACGTTTGGTTAAGAAAGACATGAAGTATCTCAAATCTGAAGAGTTAAGAAAAGTTTATAATAAATTGACTAATAAAATTCGATCAGAAATCCGAAAACATAATGAATACAAATGGGTAAAGTTTTTGGATAAGTTTGGCGCACACCCAGTCTCCACAAGACCTTTTTGGAAGGAAATTAACAAAACTAGATCAAGTAAAACCAGTGGATCAATCCCAACCCTAGAAAGTAACGGAATGAAGCTGAAAACTGATTGCGAAAAGGCCGAGGTTTTTGCAAGTCTACTTGGTAGAACTTTCAGCTCTGCATACGAAGAAGATGATTTTGACTGCTTCCATCATTATAAAGTCAACGAGGCAATTGACAAGTATAAAAAAAATTATATTTATAATAACGATGCCCCATTTGAATTTAACCACATATCTATGACTGAGCTTAAAAAACGCATAAGTAAACTAAAAGTTAACTGCTCACCAGGAGCGGACACCATCAGTAACATATTTTTCAAGAAAATGCCAGAAACATATAGATATGTGGTCCTCAAATTAATCAACCTTTCTATTAAGACTGAATTACCGCAAGCCTGGAGACAGGCCAGTATCACAATGATTCCAAAAAAAGGTAAGCCGTCCGATCCGACCAACTATAGACCAATTAGTCTAACTAGTTGTCTCGGAAAACTTGCGGAAAGAACTATCAAAGAAAGGCTATACAAGTATCTAGAGTTGAACAACATTCTTTTAAAACAACAGTCAGGGTTTAGAAATAACCGTGGCGCTTCTGATAATTTATTCCTATTCACTCAAAAAATAAGTGAAGCTCTGAACGAAGATAAAAAAGCTTGTGGAATTTTCTTTGATATTTCTAAAGCATTCGATAGAGTTTGGCATAATGGACTGCTTTTCAAAATGATCAAACTCAAAACTCCTTTGTATATTATTCGCTTTGTAACGAACTTTCTGAACAAGAGAGAGTTCATTGTTAAAGTGAATAATTACAGCAGTAAATCCTACCCAATAGAATGTGGCCTTCCACAAGGGAGTGTCTTAGCCCCGCTTCTTTTCTCAATTTTTATAAACGACATCCCCCTTGCCACTTCACCTAACAGTTCACACTCAACTCTCTATGCCGATGATCTGGGTTCATTGTTCCTATTTAAAAAGCCTGGTTATATTGAAGTCACTATAAATAATTATCTTGACCTTCTGAGCGCCTGGCTATTTGAATGGCGACTCAAAATGAACACAGACAAATGCAACTATGTTGTCTTTTCAAAGGGCAACTCTAATATTAAATTTAACCTTAGACTTAACAACAAGCAGATTGGCTACCAAAATAACCCACTTTTTCTTGGGATAATTTTTGACGAACATCTGAATTTCAATCTTCACTACGAGAGCTTAAGAAAACGCGCACTCTCCAGGCTTAATATCATCAAGATATTCAGTCACAAATCTTGGCATTTAAACCACAAGACTCTTCTGTCAATCTTCACAGCTTTAGTAGGTTCGATCTTCGACTACTCCTTTTTCACACTTGCCAATGTATCCAAAACAAAATATGAGCGAGTCCAAAGGATCCAAAACACTGTGGTTAAATGTATATTTAAATTACCAAGAAGACATCCTTCTTCCGAACTCAACTCAATCAGTCAACTTTTGCCATTTGAGCAACGTCATTTGGTTCTCGGCTGTCGTTACGTCACAAAAGCCTTGAACAAAAATGCGTTCATAAGTGAATTAGTTAAGGAGTATCTATTCTCCATATACAGAATCCACCGAAAAGGCAACATAAACGGCACACCTCTATGTTGCATCATGCCAATTATCACGATCGTGTTCATTATGTTCAATTTTCTTTTAGCGAAACAAGCAATCATCAAAATCCTGGTCATCACAACCACCATCGCTAGGCTCAGACCTAGCTCAGCGATAACTGAGGATTGACAATGATCAATGACTTGACACCACTTGTTGATTTCTGGGGGCAGGTTGGCTGTCCTATCTTTCTGACCCCTGCTTATGTGGACGTAAAATAGCAGTGGTAAGGAGGGTTTTTAAAATTTTTTTCCCTCTGATTCATTGTTGTTGAACGGAAATATTTTGCGGGGACTTGGTCTGGTAGGACTGGCCCTCATGTGTATTGGGAAATCTTCAATCTGTTGTCAGTTATGTCTTTTTCACTATCTCAACAGAACTATTTCATTATATTTTGTACAATAACTCTGTTATATTTGTATTTCTTGAAACTTAAACATTAACCAAAAATTTTTATCTTATTTTTTATTTTTATTTCTTGTCACATATTTTCATAATTTTATTTTTTTGGGCGGAAGTGGTCAAATGTACCAAACGCCGAGATTAAATTTATATTTAATTAAAATAAACTATAAAAAAAAGGATTTCCTTAGAAATAGGAGGTACTAAGAGTAAGGATTTAATTAAATGCTTTTTTTTCTTATTAATTGTGTTTTTTTTCTTAATTGGTTTAATTGCTTAATTGGTGTACAACAAAAAATCTTCTTCTTTCTCTTTTCTTTTTCTTTCTCCTTTCACCTATCTCAATCATACATTGTTAAATCTTCAAATAGTTCTCTTATTCTTGCATGATATGTACCGTTATATTAAACTTGATTGATCTATTATCAATCTTTTGTTATTGACATTGTAAATTTGGCATTTTACCATATATAAATACGTTATGCCTGACAATCG
>VFKM01000005.1 GCA_009885545.1 Flavobacteriales bacterium | reverse complement strand
TCTGAAACAATCAAAGCAGCACTTGTAAAAGCACATGCTAAAAATCCATCAAAAACTGGTATCGCAAAAGCTGCGTTCGAAATTGCACTAGAACAACTCGTTTAAAAGAATGATCTTTTTCATTATTTGTGTTTTTTTTATTGGCTATACGGCGATTACACTTGAACATACAATTAAAATAGACAAGTTAATTCCTGCCATTCTAATGATGGCCATTTCTTGGGCTGCAATTTCTTTAGGATTGGATTCTTTTACTCAATGGTTTGATCCTCATATAGGGAAACTAACAGATATTTCTTTACTTCAGCACGAAGCTAAAGGAGAATTACTTGAAGGAACACTTCTCCATCACTTCGGTAAAACATCTGAAATATTGATTTTCTTGATGGGAGCCATGGCAATCGTTGAAATGATAGATCATTTCGATGGTTTTGGTACAATCAAAAAAGTCATCAAAACAAACAAAAAGATTACACTTCTTTGGATTATTTCATTTCTTGCTTTTTTCTTGTCGGCAATCATTGACAATTTAACAGCAACCATTGTAATGATTACAATTATTCGAAAAATCGTTCCTGAACAAAAGGACCGAATGTGGTTTTCTGGCTTCATTATTATTGCAGCAAATGCAGGTGGAGCATGGTCACCAATTGGTGATGTTACAACTACGATGTTGTGGATGGCAGGAAAAGTAACTACAGGGAAATTAATTCTTCTTTTAGGAATTCCTTCCTTAATTAATTTAGTTGTGCCACTTGTAATCGGTTCTTTTTTACCAGCTTTCAAAGGGAAATTAGTCAGCTCAACTGATGTCGAAACAACGAATAAATATGGCACTCCAATGCTAATGATTGGTTTGGGATTAATTGTATTTGTTCCTGTTTTCAAAACAATGACTCATTTACCACCATATATTGGAATGATGCTTTCTTTGGCCATTTTCGCACTTATTGCTGAATTTATTTCCAATCGATCAATTTCTTTCACCAACCCAAGTGACACCGATAAAAATATAATTCATTCAGGTCCAACATTGGCTGCTTTGGGTAAAATAGAAATTCCTTCCCTTCTATTCTTTCTAGGGATATTAATGACTGTTGCAGCAATGGAATCGTTAGGTATCATTTTCAATTTTGGTCAATCCGTTAGCGCTACTATGCCAGAGAACCTTTTTATCACACTATTGGGTGCTAGCTCTGCTATAATCGACAATGTGCCATTGGTTGCTGCAAGTATTGGGATGTTTCAAAATCCTCCTGACTCAACTGTTTGGTATTTTATTGCTTATGCTGCAGGAACTGGCGGATCAATGTTAATTATTGGTTCTGCATCTGGGGTTGTTGCAATGGGAATGGAAAAAATCAGCTTTTTCTGGTATTTAAAAAACATTTCATTGTTAGCATTGATAGGCTATTTAGCTGGAACTGGAGTGTTTTTATTACTTTCTTCCTTATAAGGAATTGTATCTTTCTAAACCAATTTCGTTTATACCGCATCGCTTTCAAATAAGGCAAATGAATTTGCCAATTGAAAGTCGTTCGGAATAATACAACAATTTAAATAATAGCATTTTGATTCTATTTGGTATTAGATAACATTATACTGTGGATATCTAATTTAGGAGAAATTAATGTCGATGTATAGAATCGCTAATTTTACGGTACTAATTTTATTAAACGATAATGAAAAAACACTTAAAATACCTGATTTCCTTTGTAATGATAATGGTGGCGACTATAACGATTGCCCAAATTGCATCTGCAAAACCACTTGAACCAGCAAAATTAACTGAAGAAATGTCTGCATTCAGCTTCATCATTAAGGGAGGATTTTTCCTTATTCCAATTGCCTTATTGTTGTTTTATACGTTAATTGTGATTGTTGAGAAATTCAGATATATCAGAAGAGTTGGTAAATACAATAAAAACCTATTGAGTGAAATCAAATTAAACTTACAAGCAGGAAATATGACTCCTGTACTAGATACGTTAGAGCGCGATCAAACAGCTTTTGGAAGTGTTGTACAAGAAGGAGTTTTAACCATTGGCAGACCAATTTCAGAGGTTGAATCCAATATGGAGAAAATGGCAAACATTGAAATCGGTAAGATGGAGAAGAGTTTAGGTCATTTAGGTTTGATTGCAGGTATTGCACCAACTCTAGGTTTTATTGGAACAATTTCTGGGGTTATTAAAATTTTCTATAGCATCTCAGTTACTGAAAACGTAAGTATTGGTAATATTTCAGGTGGATTATATGAGAAGATGATTAGTTCTGGATCTGGTTTGATCGTTGGTATTATTGCTTTTGCAGGATATCATCTTTTAAATGGAATGATTGATAACTATTCTTTGACTATTCAAAAAGTAAATTTAGAATTTGTAAACCTTATTCAGAGACCAAGCAATGGCAATCAAGAGAAGAAATAGATTTCATGCTGAAGTAGCAACCTCAGCATTAAGTGACATCATGTTCTTTTTGCTTTTGTTCTTCTTGATCATCTCTACTTTGGCAAACCCAAATGTTATTAAGGTTCCTTTGCCAAAATCAGACGCTAACGAGAAGACTCAAAAAGCACACATTACGTTGACTGTTACTGAAGATAAGAAATATTTTGTCGACAAGAAGGAAGTAACTTTTGATGGAATTGAAGGATTGCTTTTAACCGAAACAAAGAAAATTGGCGACAACACAGTAATTGTAAGGATTCCGTTTGATTTGAAGGTTCAAGATTTGGTCGATTTATTACAAATCGGAATGAAGAATGATCTCAAAGTTATAATTGCTACTGAGGCCTCGAAATAAGAATCTTAATCTACTTAAAACAGTCGTAACCTTATTAGGCATATTGCGTTTAGGAATTAAATACCGATTTCAAAAAGTAATCATTAAAACAAATTGACATGATGACAATTCAAATTGAAGAATCAAAAGATCGTAAAGTAGGAGTTATAACTTCTGGCTCGACCATGTTATTGATGATAATCGCATTGTATTTCACAACTTTCTTCGTTAGTCCTCCTGTTCCAGCTGATATTCCTCCTCTAAGATCGGATGAAGTAATTGAAGAATTCCAAATTGACAATGTTGAATTGGAATCAGGTGGAGGTTCAGGGAGTGGAACACCTAGTAATGACAGAGTAGATGCTCCAAAAGAACAATCACAACATTACGTGACACAAGCTTCTTCTAACACGCATGTTTTTTCTGGAAGTTCAAATAATAATACTGGTCATAATGCTACAAATACAAGTTCTACAACTACCCAATCCAACAATCCGTTTGGCACAGGCGGTGATGGTGGTGGGAATGGTAGCGGTTCTGGAACCGGTTTTGGCAATGACAGAGGAGACGGTGGAGATGGAACAGGTGGGAATGGAAGTGGAACAGGCAGAATTCGTTTAAACAATTTAAATACAGATCAAATTAAATCTTCCGAAAATGCTACTATTTATTTGACGTTAACCATTAATGCTGAAGGGAAAGTGGTATCTGCGAAAAGCATTTCGTCTAAAACAACAACAACAGACACCAGACTTATTAATCAATTAATTACTGCAGTAAAAACGCAAATTAAATACAACAAAGATCCTGGAGCAGGACTTGTTACAGTATATTTCCCGGCAGTCAAACTCATTGCAAATTAAAACATACCAAGAAGCAACAGAATGGTTGTTTCAGCAATTCCCTTCTTATCAAGAAATTGGAGTTAGTGCGTATAAACCTGATTTAGGAAATGTACGCCTGCTCTGTGAATTATTTGGCAATCCGCAAAACGATTTAAGATTCATTCATATTGCTGGAACAAATGGAAAAGGATCGACATCGTCTATATTGGCTTCCATTTTAAGTGAATCCAATGAAAAAGTAGGACTTTTCACTTCTCCTCATATTATTGATTTTAAAGAGCGTATACGTGTAAACGGCATTCAAATAACAGAAGAGGATGTTATACAATTTTGCAATCAAATAATCAAAGCTAATCTATCATTTGAACCTTCTTTTTTCGAAATAACATTTGTTTTGGCCTTGCTTCATTTTCAAAAAAGTAAATGTTCAATATGCGTCATCGAAACTGGATTAGGAGGACGTTTAGACGCAACAAACATCATCACTCCTATTCTTTCAATTATTACGAATATTTCACTTGAACATACGCAATTTTTAGGAACAACTATTGAAGCAATTGCTGGAGAAAAAGCTGGTATAATAAAACCCAATGTTCCCGTTGTAATTGGGGAAACAACAGCAGTATCAAAACACGTGTTTCAAAACAAAGTGGAATCAACCCACTCCCCTATTTTTTGGGCTGAAGATGTAAATTTTGACACAGATTTTGAAATTCCACTATTAGGTGAATATCAAAAAAGGAATTTCAGAACTGTTCGTTGTGCTATAAAAATTTTAACAAAAAAGGGATTCGAACTTTCAACTGACACCATTTCTAAAGGTTTAAACAATCTATTTCGAAACACAGGATTCTTTGGTCGAATGCAAGTTATTTCAAAAGAACCATTAACAATATTGGACGTTTCACATAATTTGGAGGGTATTCAACAAACATTAGAAACAATAAAAAACTTAACTCAAGGGAAATTACATATCATTTACGGAACTAGTTCAGATAAAAATTACATGGAAATAATAGCATGTTTTCCTAAAGATGCTTCCTTGAGTTTATGCTCATTTAAAAACGCAAGAAGCCTTGTAATTGGGGATTTAGAGAAAATATCAGAAGAAATGAGTCCAAAGCCACAATTATTTGATGATGTCAAGCTGGCATTATCATCAATTCAATCGATTGCAAACAAGGAAGATACTATTCTGGTATTTGGAAGTTTCTTTTTGATAAGTGATTATTTTTGATTTTTTTCGCAAAAACCCTTGTTAAAAAGAAAAACACCCTTATATTTGCACTCCCAACAACGAAACTAACGTGTTTCATTAAAGGATTTGGGGGATTGACTTCGTCGCTACTTCGTGGTAGCTCAGTTGGTTCAGAGAGTTCCGATTTAAATCGGAAATGTCGACCGTTAAATTTGAAATAAAATATTTGGGGGATTAGCTCAGTTGGTTCAGAGCGCCTGCCTTACAAGCAGGATGTCGGCGGTTCGAATCCGTCATTCCCCACTAAAAGCTTCACAGAAATGTGAGGCTTTTTTGTTTTATTGTTGTTCCACACTTATATTATATATTCCGAAATTGCTGATAAATATTACATCGGGCAGACTACAAATGTTGAAGAAAGGCTTCAGAAACATAATAATAAAAACAAAGGTTTTACAAATCAAGCTAAGGATTGGAAGATTGTTTATCAAAAGTCGTTTGATACAAGATCTGAAGCAATGTAATTTGAAAAACAAATAAAAGGTTGGAAATCAAGAAAAATGATACTAAAAATTATTGAAACCAAATAAGTTATTGAAGAGCGTCCCGAATAAAGTCGGGAATGTCGGCGGTTCTCCCGATTTCAATAGGGACCCACTAAAAGCTTCACAGAAATGTGAGGCTTTTTTAGTTTAATGTCATCGTTTATTGTTTAATAAATCTTAAGGGTTGTATTGTTTTAAATCCGTTTTCCATACGAACAATATAGCAACCTGGATTCAAATCTTCTAGTGAAATAGTCATGATTTTATCTTTTTGATACGTTACTTCTTTCACAATTTTACCGTTTAAGTCGTAGAAAATTAATGCAGTTGATCCTTCTGAAATTTCACCAGATAAAATTGCTGTAACATCATTTCTAGAAGGATTTGGGAAAAGAACAAAACCATTTTCGATTGAACCACATTCAACTGAGATAGGACCATATTGTTCTTTTGTTCCATCTATATCGTATTGAATTAATCTATAATATGTTTTTGAAAGACTTCTGATTTCAGTATCTATTAATTCATATGTTAATGAGTTTGTTGAATTTCCAGCTGCCTGAACAGTTCCGATTTTCTGCCAAGTTGATCCATCAATACTGCGTTCAACATCGAAATGTGAAGAGTTATTCTCTGTGGCTGTTGACCAATTTATATCCACTTCTGTATTGGATTCGTTGCAATTAGCATTGAATGATGAGAGTTCAATTGGCAGCGGATTTATTCCAGTGGTCGATGCTAAAGTTATAGGACTATAGTTCGTTAATGCAAAAGCAGTGGTAATCGTTCCATCCGAAACTGATCCAGTTGTTCCACCGTTTCCATAATCTTCCCAAATAGTCGTTCCTGCATTCCAATGCGCTACAACTAAATCACTAGGATCAGTAACTTGACACATATGGTATGAATTATTCCAACTGATCGTAACGTACACTTCTGAAGATCCTGCATCTCGATTCAAATTCCAATAATGACAATCGCTAATGACTCCAAGAGTCGGTTCTTTTAGATAATGTGAATAAACCGGGTGTGAGCTGTAATCAATATACTTTGCAGTAAAGGCATCCGTTACATCGTTTGGTGCTGATATCGAAATTGGCAACAAATAGGACCCGTTTCCGGTAGGAAAATCAAACGGCGTATTTCCAATTTTTTGGATATAACCAATAGAATGACTTGCGTCTGATGCAGATGTTGAAATGGTTGCTGTTTCTGTTAATGTGAGCGGTTCGGTTTCAGTTGCATCAACATAACCTGAGATGAATTGAACTTTGGTTGTTATTTGAGTTTTGCCACTGAAAAAACAAGTTGATGAAGATTGAATATCCAAGTATGAAATTGAAGTTGGAGTGATATAATCTGAATAAAAGGTTTGGTCTACTGAACCATTCAATGAAACGGTTCCACCGCCAGTTCCAAATAGTGTAAGTGGAGTAGTGTAAACGTCTTTGTAATAATAAGTGGTTCCAGAATAAGCAGGATGAATTTCACCAACCCCGGAATAGTGAACGTCGTCATAATAAAAATCATTAAAAGTCGTGCCTTCGTATAATTCACCAATCAAAGATTGATTTTCAAAATACGCGACACCATTAAAAATGTTTCCACCGTCAGAAAAATCAATTGATGAACCTGTTTTAATAAAACTTGCATCTTGGTTAAAAATAGAATTTGAAAGTTGCAAGGATGGTGCAGTAACATTTAATTCAACATTATAAATTGAATTGGAAGTTTGAAAGGAAGAGCTTCCAGTAAGGCTAATATTTTGGTTTGCACTGAATCCGGAATTATAATTCACGTTCGTTAACACTAGCGGGCCAATAGCAAAATTTGGAGTAATTAAATCACAATTGTCCATAGATGTTGTGCCTCCGCCAAAGCCAAAATAAATTCCTGAAGTTGAAAATGAGTACAATACTATATTGCACGAGTTGAAAGAATTTCCTGTTGATGAATAGGCAACATCAAGATAACCTGTCCCGTTTGAAGTGAATTCTGCTTGGCTAAAAAATGAATCCGGATTAGTTCCTCCCAAAGTAAAATCTGCTGCAGATGAATTAGAAAAAAGACAGTTTGTAAAATTGTTACCGCCTAATGATAAATTATTCGTTCCATCAAATTTTGAAAAGTTTGCAGAGTAATTAAAACTGGAACCGTTTAAATAAATATTTGGAGCTGCGCAATCTATATAGCCATTAAAAGTAGTTCCAGATTCAAAATAAATTGTTGAGGTACCGGATAAATATAATGTATGCGTTACAGAATTTCCAACTTGTGTGAAATTTTTTAAGCGCAGAATGCCAGAAGAAAATGTTCCATTATTAATTGTTTTGTTTGTTGCTAAAGTTGATGAGCCGGCACCTTGACTATAGGCAATTATTCCTGTCCCGGTTGAGCTAACGATAATGTCATCATTGAATTGATTACCTATAGAATTATAACCAATATTAATGGTGCCTGTACTACTAATATTAAAAACTGCAGGACCATTAAATATATCGGGATTCACATTTCCCATTCTTATTTCGCC
>VFKM01000174.1 GCA_009885545.1 Flavobacteriales bacterium | reverse complement strand
GTGTTCTTTGAGTTGCAGCTTGTTGTTTTGATAATGAAAATGAACTTGACATACCTGCTTCACTTTCTGCAGCTGACATTTCATCTTTAGCAGATTCATTCACGTTTTTTTCAGAAACTTTTTTTGAGGATCTATATTTATCTTGAGTGCTAATGGTTTTTATTTCTAAATCAAGTTCCTCTTTCGATTGAATTGTATCATTTTGTTGAACCGAAGGAACCGAAATTGTATTGGTATTAGAATTTGTTGACTCTTGAGGCACGCTGTTCTGTCCAAAGCTATTGAACGCTATAATTGACAGAAATAAGAATATAATGTTTCGCATTTTACGATAATTTGAGCGCTGTACATTTCAAATATACAATGGTTCAATGACTAAAGAAAATAAGTTTAAAATTTTGTAAAGATTCTTAATTTGTTTCTGCTGCAAAGAGAAATTTATTTGGAGAAACCAAATTTGTTTTGACAGCATACATCACTATTCCGGCAGTATTTTTAACACCTAGTTTTGCCATAATGTTTTTACGGTGCGTGTTAATTGTATGATTACTTAAAAACAATTGTTCTGCAATTTGTCCGTTTGTTAGACCTTCAGAAATCAATGTGATAATTTCATTTTCTCGGTCTGAAACAATTACTGGTTCACATGAAAATGAATCGAAATCAATATCATTTACATCTATAGAAGCACGTTGAATCGTTTCAAGAATTTGACCACAAAAGAATTTATTTCCTCGAGCCGTTTCAACAACTGCATCGATTATTTCAGCTAAATCACAATCCTTTTTAACGTAACTAATAACACCAGAACGAAGTGCATTTACAAGTGTTGGTGCAGATTGTTCAGGGGTAATTGCCAAGAATTTAACTCCTTTTTTCATTGATAAAATCTTTGGGATAATATCAATATCAAAACCTGGAGATGTATAATCAATTAATATAACTGATGCACCAAAGTTCTTTACTTGTTCAATTAATTCTTCCTTGTCTCTTGCTTCTCCAACGATTTTAAATCCACCATGAGAAGTGAGAATGGTTCTCAATCCAAGGCGAACTAAATCATTACTATCAGCTAAAATGACGTGCATCTTATTTAGAATTATTTTAAACAAGACAAATGTATGGAAAAAAGTGATGAGTTAAGAGTTATGAATTAGAAAATTTATTCTAATTCATAACTCTGGAAACTTTTAATATTATCTCGTGAAAAGCATTTCACGGAATTTTGGTAATGGCCATAATTCGTCATCAACCAATAATTCCAATTTGTCGGCATGATATCTTATTTCGTCAAAATGAATTTTGACTTTATCACAATAAGCGATTGCTTTTTCTTCAGCATGATCAATTTTGTTTGCTGCTTTTCTGCTCATTAACATTGCATCCGACGAAGCTTTCATTTTATTCAAATGAACTGCAATTCGTTGAATTAATTCTATTTGAGATTTACCAGCTTCTTTACCTGCTTTATCTCCAAGAACTGAAAACAATCCTTCAACATTTTTAATTAATTTGTTTTGATAATCAATAACAGCAGGAACAATCATTGATTGTACAACATCACTCATAATTCTAGCTTCAATTTGAATTTTCAAAATATAGCTATCAAATTCAATTTCTTGACGTGCTTCTAATTCTCTCGGAGTCAAAACACCCATTTCATTGAACAAATCAGCAACATGTTTCTCACCCCAAACTTTCAATGCACGAGGCGTATCTTTTAAATTCTTCAATCCTCGTTTCGTTGCCTCAACAACCCACTCATCACCGTAACCGTTTCCTTCGAAACGAATTTTCTTAGATTCCTTTATTAATTTCTGTAATTCTTTAAGAATCGCTTCATCTTTCGCTTCGCCTTTGTCAATTCTTTTATCAACAGAAACTTTGAAGTCTTTCAATTGTTTTGCCATAATTGTATTCAGAACAATCATAGCAGATGCGCAATTCGCAGTTGAACCAACTGCACGGAATTCAAATTTATTACCAGTAAAAGCAAAAGGAGACGTTCTATTTCTATCCGTATTATCCAACATAATTTGAGGAATTTTACCAATATTCATTTTCAATTCTGTTTTGTCTTCAGGAGTCATTTTACCTGCTTTTACATTAAGCTCGATGTCATCCAATAACGTTGATAGTTGAGAACCAATAAATGCAGAAATAATTGCTGGTGGTGCCTCATTTGCCCCTAAACGATGATCATTCCCAGCAGAAGCGATACATGCTCTTAAAATATCTGAATGATCGTGAATTGCTTTTATAATATTCACGAAAAATGTTAAAAACTGAAGATTTGATTTCGGATTTTTTCCTGGTGCCAAAAGATTCACTCCTGTATTTGTGCTTAATGACCAGTTATTATGTTTTCCTGATCCATTTACACCTGCAAACGGTTTTTCATGCAACAATACACGGAAATTATGCTTACGAGCAATTTTTTCCATCAAATCCATTAGTAATAAATTGTGATCATTTGCAAGATTGCACTCTTCAAACATCGGTGCGCATTCAAACTGATTTGGAGCTACTTCATTGTGGCGAGTTGTTACTGGAATTCCTAATAAAATTGCTTCCATTTCGTATTCACGCATAAATTCAGTCACACGATCTGGAATTGAACCAAAATAATGATCTTCCAATTGTTGACCTTTTGCTGCTGCGTGTCCAAATAATGCTCGTCCTGTCATCATTAAATCTGGTCGAGCATTAAATAATGCTTGGTCAACTAAGAAATATTCTTGTTCCCAACCTAAAGTTGCAATAACTTTGGTAACGTTTTTATCAAAATATTGACATACTTCCGTTGCAGCCTGATCCACTGCAGTCAATGCTTTTAATAAAGGCATTTTATAATCTAACGATTCACCAGTATATGATATGAAGATTGTAGGAATACATAATGTCTTACCGATAACAAATGCAGGTGAAGAAGGATCCCAAGCAGTATATCCTCTTGCTTCAAATGTGTTTCTAATTCCACCATTTGGAAAAGATGAGGCATCTGGTTCTTGTTGTACTAATAAATCTCCTTCAAATCTTTCAATTGCCTTTCCTGGTCCAACTGGCTTGAAAAACGAATCATGCTTTTCTGCTGTAGAACCTGTCAAAGGTTGAAACCAATGTGTATAATGTGTTGCACCTTTTGTAAGTGCCCAATCTTTCATTGCAGAAGCAACTTGATCAGCCATTTTACGATCTAAACGTGTTCCATTTTGAATAGATTCTGTCATTGATTTGAATGCATCAGATGGTAAATACTCACGCATTACTTCCATGTGAAAAACATTTTTACCAAATAAATCAGAAATTCTTCCATCATACTCATTAAATTTTGGAGTACGATTCAATACATCTTGATATGCTTGCTGTCTTTTTGTTGCCATAAAATTAATTTTTTGACAAATTTAGCATATTTCTGAGGGGTCAAGACAAAAAAACTATACTTTTTTATTAACAACCCCCTATTTATTTCTGTTAATCTCGATTTTTTTAATAAAATTCGAAATAAAGCGTAAAAAACTATTCTTTACAATAAATTATATAATTTTATAAGAAATCATTCAATATGAAGATTCTTATAAAGGTGCTTTTTTTGATATTCATTTGCAATTCTAGTATTGCTCAACAAGACACAATCGTGATTCTGTATCCGAAGAATCCTGAATTAATGGACGTTAGAGAAAATGACACTCTTTTTATTCAAAGTCCGATGGATGGTCAAATTCTTTTTGGGACAATGGCTTTACCAACTACGTCTAATCAAGTTGGACTATATGGAGCTGGACTTTGGTTAGAAACAGTTGTCGGTTCAGATTGTAACAATAATGCAGAAAGGGAGTCTTTTCCTGATAAAATAAATTCAATCTGGAAAAATGATAGTGTTTGGGTTATTTCAACCCAAATAACTTCCAACTGTTGTCATAAATTTTTGGGTGATGCATCAATGATCAATGATTCAATAATTAATCTTATTTACATCGGCTATGGTGGTCATTGCGCTTGTGATTGTTGTTTTGGACTCACTTACACTTTTGAAAAACAGGATTATGAATCTGAGTCAATTATGAAATGGATCATGATAAATGGTGATGAAAAAACACTTTTCAGAATAAAAAATTAATTTTCTATTAGATCAAAAATCAATTCTGAGCAATTTTCTGGTGCAAAATAAATGTTGGCTATTTCTAACAAATCCTCTGCCGTTAACTTGTCAATACCATCAAAAATTTCTTGTATCGTATCAATTTGATTAAATAACAACAAGCTTTTTCCTAATCCTAGCATCAATCCTGAATTACTATCTAATCCTAAGGCAAATTGCCCTTTCAATTGCTCCTTTGCCCTATTTAACTGTAACACACCTAATTTCTTTGTTCGAAGAATCTTGAGTTCCTTATGAATGAGCGCTATTGATCTATTGATGTATTTTGGATCGGTTCCTAAATAAACACTCCAAAATCCAGTATCGGCATAAGAAGTATAATTTGCTTCGACATTATAAGAATATCCATATTTCTCACGAATCGAAAGAGTCAACCTTGAATTTAACGCTGGTCCACCGAGAATATTTGCCAAAAGTACCATTCCTTTTCGATGTTCATCTTTATAGTTGGGTGCTATTCCACCAACAATCGCGTGAACTTGATAATTGGCTTCTTTTGATCTTATTTTGAATGCAGGTAATTTTTGATATTTTTCAATTAATGGCTGATGATTTCCTTTTGGACAATTTTTAAAATCTTCTTCTAATATCTTTTCCAATTTATTTTTAGAAATGTCACCAACAAATGAAATCACCATGTTATCAGCAGTAAAGAAGCGATTCACATAATCAATCAAATTTTCTCTAGTAAACCCTTGAACATTTTCTTTAGACCCTAAAATATTATTCCCTAAAGTATGTCCTTTAAATAAATGGGCCTCAAAATCATCAAAAATCTTATCACTTGTACTATCCAAATAGGAATTTATTTCATCGATTATTATATCCTTTTCTTTTTGAATCTCTTTTTGCGGAAAAGTTGAATTCAAAGTAATGTCTGCCAATAATTCAGAAGCTCTTCGAATATGTTCTTTCGTAAAAGATGCATAAACACAGATTTCTTCTTTTGCAGTGTAGGCATTTAATTCTCCGCCCACAGAATCTAATCGTGATAAAACATGGAAAGCCTTGCGTTTTTTTGTTCCTTTAAAAATGCAATGTTCAAGAAAATGAGCTAAACCATCCTCTTTGTCTTTTTCAAATCGAGAGCCACCTAAAACCGTTATTCCTAAATGTGCAACTTGAGATGGTGCATGTAAATACACCACACGAATTCCGTTTGACAAGGTAAAAATGATCGGTTTTATTTCATACATTTATTATGGGTTTTTTCTGTAGATCTTCCAATTTGAGCCATTGAGCTCAAAAACAATTCTATCATGTAATCGAGATGGTCTTCCTTGCCAAAACTCAATTTCTATTGGTTTAATGAGATATCCACCCCAATGTGGCGGACGAGGAACTTCATTCGGATATTTTAATGCTAATTCATGTACCCGATCTTCCAATTCTTTTCTAGATTCAAGTTCCTTACTTTGATGAGAAGCCCAAGCACCAATTTTACTTCCCCAAGGTCTTGATTGAAAATATGTATCACTCATTTCTTCTGGAACTTTTTCAACGTTACCAATAATTCGAATTTGCCGTTCCAATCCAGACCAAAAAATCAAGGCTTGAACTTTAGGATTTACTTCAATGTCATTACCTTTCGAACTTGAATAATTAGTGTAAAAGACAATGCCTTCTTCTAATAGTTCTTTTAAATATACAATTCTAGAATGCGGATAACCATCAAGTCCAATAGTAGATATTGACATTGCATTCGGCTCAGAAACTTGTTTATCAATTGCCTCACGCAGCCATTTTGAAAGCAAAGAAAAAGGTTCGTTTCCAACATGGTCTTCCAATTTCCCTTGATCGAATTGATGGTGATCGTTTCTCAGAAGATCTAGAAAATTATCCATTTCAGCTATTTAGTTTTCTTCAGAAAAATCATCTTCCAATTCTGAATCAGCTTCTTCTAATTCCTCATCGTTCTCTTCTTCGTCTTCGAAATCATCGTCTAAATCAGATCCTGGTGTAGAAAAGACTTTTCCTTTTGGTGCAACATCTTCATTAAAAGCAGTAACATTTTCAATTGGTCGTCTTTCAATTTCTCTATCCAAATTTTCCGTGTATGGGAATATTTCAACTATAGGAGAAACGATAATCGATGGAATTTGAAAATCTACCATTAAAGTTGATAAACTTTCTTTGATTCTATCATACGCATCTTTTACTGAATGTGCTGAAACAAGGAAATTTTGGGCTACCTTTTTAGCTTTTTCGTCATCTGCAGCTTCACTATCATAGGTAATTTTTACTTTGTACCATATGTCTGCATCGTCATAAGCAAAAATATCGTGAATTTCCGTTCTTGTAATTCCGATTACATTAAATTCTCCTCTAATAATACTTCCTAATTCTTCATAGATACGTGCTTCTGCATCAGTGAATGTCATTGCTGCTAATAAATATGGTTCAGAAACACGCTTAAATTGGCCGTTCTCTAATTGCTTTGTGTATTTAACTTTTACTGTAAACCAGTTGTTCATATTTCAAATATTTGATGATTCAACATAAGAAACAAAGATAAGCATGAATAATCAATTTTATAATATCAATTCAACTATTGAACAGAAATTTAGAAACAATTTTAATCCTCTTCTAATTTATGAACATCATTAAATAATGTGGTCGAAAATAAATTTCTAATTCAATAGACAATCAATTGTTAATAGATTGTTCCTTTTCGTTATTAAACCATTCAGATATTATCTGATATTCGTATAATGGTATTAAGTAGATTTTGGCTCGTTATTTTTATTTCATCGATACTCTTTATCGTTGCAGGACTTTTTACATCTAATCATTATTCAATTGATTACATGTTGAATGGAAAAAAGGACAATCCGGTTTTAATAGGTGAGAAATATTTGAACAAATTACCTAAGAGCCTGCAAGATTCTTTGAAAATTGCTCCTGAATCAACCGTTATAGTAGATTTTAATCCTTCAGATGTTGATACGACATACGTTTACAAAAACAAAACAGTACAGATCTACAGCGGACTTCAAAAATCAGATGGATTATTAGAAACATGTAAAACCAGCCTTTTCGACTTGATTTTGCCTTTAATGGCATATTTAGCTTTTTTCTGTGGCATCATGCAGTTACTAATTGATTCAGGTGCAACAGAGCGCTTAGCACGGAGATTGAGCCCGTTCTTTATGAAAGTTTTTCCATCCATCCCAAAAGGACATGAATCAATTTCCTATATGACGTTGAATTTCTCAGCCAATTTACTGGGATTAGACTCAGCAGCGACACCTTTTGGATTGAAGGCTATGCAAAGTTTGCAAGAAATAAACCCTGAAAAAGAAAAAGCGAGTGATGCACAAATCATGTTTATGTGTTTGCATGCGGCTGGTTTGACATTAATTCCAACATCAATAATAGGTTATCGTGCCGCTCAAGATGCGGCGAATCCTGCAGATGTCATGTTACCATGCATTATCACTTCATTTATTGGGACAATTGCTGCATTTTTAATTGTAGGAATTAGACAACGAATTAATTTCAAAAGCGCAACGTTATTGGTCGCTCTGTTTTCAATCATTGCTGGAATTGTAGGGTTGTTATTTTATGTGAGTAGTTTAGATTTGATTGGAAAGAATTATTTCACCACTAATTTTTCAAGTTTTCTTCTTTTAGCAATTATCGGATTCACGCTTTTATTTTCATTTAAGAACGAGAAAAAGTTCCAAGAAAAAGAAACCACTATTTTCGATGCTTTTGTTGTTGGAGCGCGAAACGGATTAAATACAGCAGTTGCAATTTTTCCTTATGTCCTTGGGATGCTGGTTGCCATTTCTCTATTTCGTAATAGCGGACTTTTTGAAGTAATAAGTAAATGGATTTCAAGTGGATTCTATATGGTTGGTGTTTCAAAAGAAATCACAGACTCTTTACCTGTTGCTATGTTGCGTCCATTTAGTTCAAGTGGCTCAAGAGGATTTATGATCGACTCCATGCAAACATTCGGACCAGATTCATTGACAGGAAGATT
>VFKM01000004.1 GCA_009885545.1 Flavobacteriales bacterium | reverse complement strand
TTGTAAATACTTTTGTTCCCATTTTCTCAAATGTAGCAATGATCCCATCTCTTTCGATAGTAAAACGCACTTGCTCAGAACCAGGATTGATTCCAAATTCTGCTTTCGGAACAATTCCTTGTTCAACTGCTTGTTCCACTATTGAAGCCGCTCTTGCCATGTCTTCATAAGAAGAATTTGTACAAGAACCAATTAATCCCCACTCTACTTTCAAAGGCCATTCATTTGCAATTGCTTCAGCCTTCATCTTAGAAACTGGAGTTCCTCTATCAGGTGTAAATGGTCCGTTAATGTGTGGTTCTAATTCAGAAAGATTCAATTCAATAACTTGGTCAAAATAGTTGAAAGGATTTGCATATACTTCAGGATCTCCCGTTAAGTGATCTGCAATTTTATCAGCAGCATCCACAACATCTTGACGACCAGTAGCCGCTAAATATCTTCTCATGGACTCGTCGTAACCAAAAGTTGAAGTGGTAGCACCAATTTCAGCGCCCATATTACAAATTGTTCCTTTCCCAGTGCACGACAATGAAAGAGCGCCATCGCCAAAATATTCAACAATTGCTCCTGTTCCACCTTTTACAGTTAAAATGTCCGCCACTTTAAGAATGACATCTTTCGCTGAAGTCCAACCGTTTAATTTTCCCGTTAATTTAATTCCAATCAATTTCGGGAATTTCAATTCCCACGCCATTCCTGCCATTACATCAACAGCATCCGCTCCACCAACTCCTATTGCAACCATACCTAATCCACCAGCATTTACGGTGTGTGAATCCGTTCCGATCATCATTCCACCAGGGAACGCATAATTTTCCAATACTACTTGGTGAATGATCCCCGCTCCTGGCTTCCAAAATCCAATTCCGTATTTGTTTGAAATGGAAGAAAGGAAATTAAACACTTCATTATTTTCATTGAATGAGCGCTGTAAATCTCCAGATGCACCAATTTTTGCTTGAATCAAGTGGTCACAATGCACCGTTGAAGGCACAGCTACTTTTTTCTTACCCGCTTGCATGAATTGTAACAAAGCCATTTGAGCAGTTGCATCTTGCATTGCTACACGGTCCGGCGCAAAATCAACATACGAATTCCCTCTTTCGAAAGAAGCAGTTGCATTACCATCCCACAAGTGAGCATAAAGAATTTTTTCTGAAAGTGTTAAAGGTCTGCCAACTACCTTACGCGCAGCTTCAATGCGCTCAGGGAATTTGGCATACACTTTTTTAATCATATCTATGTCAAATACTGTCATGTCGAATCAATTTGAATGAGCCTAAATTTAAGCATTTAAAAACAAGGAAATCTATAAAAATTGTTTATTCATTGATTGATTATTTCGATGATGGGGCGATTCGTTTAAATTGGGTTTAATAAATAAATAAATTGAAAGAAGTCTTCAGCTATTTAATCAAATAAAGACAAATCGAATTTTACAACCCATGTTAAATGTGAAAATAATAGAAAACTAAGTGAGTAAAAAGAAAGAATTGTTCGAATAACCAGAAAATCAACTGAAACAGTTAATGCATTTTTTGAATCAATCAGATCTGATTTCACTTGATAATTAATGTGCGTTCCTTTTGAAAAGTATGGGAATAATACAATTCCTTTCCAGGATTCTGTAACACTCTAAGTACCTAGCTTCTATACTTTTGGGGTAATGATTAAAAAATGATGCCATGAAAACCGAAAAAAGAAGGTTAGATATTACGAAGTATAGTGGCAGTACCTTGCACCCACCGAAAATGAAAATCCAATTGCTACAATTTATTAGTGCGATTCTAATAGCATTCATTACTCCTATGAGCACTTTCGCACAATTACCTAACTTGGGTACAGCAAAAGACTTTGCCGTATTTACGACAATAGGAGCATTGGGTAATACCGGAACTTCTAATATTACAGGTGATATTGGAACAAATGATGGCGCCTTATCAGGTTTTGGTGCACCTACTGTTGTTAATGGAAATATAGAGTGGGTAAATGGTGTGACCGCCCAATGTGCAATTGATGTACAGGCAGCATACAATGAACTCGTTGCTGTTGTTCCAACTGTTGTTGCACACCCACCGTCGTTTGGAAGTGGAGAGACACTTCCTCCAGGTGTATACAATATAGGTGCAGCAGGATCAATAGCCGGAAATCTGACATTAGATGCCGAGGGAGATCCTAATGCCATTTTTATTTTTCAATTTGGAGGAGCATTTACCACAGGAGCCTCTTCTACCGTAAATTTGATTAATGGAGCTTCGTCTTGTAATGTATTTTGGATAGCAGAAGGTGCTATGTCAATGCCAGCTTTAACCAATATGAAAGGAACTCTTATTTCTAACAATGGAGCCATTTCATTGGGTGCAGGGGGAACACTAGAAGGAAGAATGCTCACTACTGCCGGAGAGGCATCTATATACGATGCAGTAATAACTTTACCTACTTGCTTTAGTCTCCCAATTAGCTTGCAATCATTTACAGCTGATTGCAATAACCAAATTGTTATTTTAGAATGGGAAACAGCGACAGAAGCAAATAATGACTATTTTACAATTGAACGAAGCCAAGATGCAAAAAATTGGAATGAAGTAGGTACCGTTCCCGGAGCAGGTAATTCATCTTCTCTACTTAATTATACACTTACAGACATAGCTGCTAATGACGGGGTAACATATTACCGCTTAAAGCAAACCGACTATAACGGAAGCTATAAATATGCAGCTATAATTGATATTAATAAATGTGAAGATAAATCAGCTGATCGATTTATTATTTATCCGAATCCTTCAAAAGGTGAATTCAAATTACTCTATGACGGTCATACAAGTGAAATAAATTCTATTGATATATTCAACGCACAAGGTCAGAGCATATATAGCATAGTCGACTTTCAATCAACGTTTGATTTATCCAATAATATTCCCGGGTTCTATTTTATACGTGTTCAGCAAAATTCAGAGATTACAAATTTGAAATTTATACTATCTAATTGAAACTTGATAATAGACTAAACGCCTACCTTAATTATTCTCATTAAGGCGAGTCAATAGTAAAAATGAATTCTGTGATAAATATGGAACTTCTGGAACTAAAATAACATACTTATAACTCAAGCTTAGCAAAAAAACCGAAATATAGACGACCGTAATCGTTTAACAGAGAAAATTTATTCTCTCTCTAAACTCCGATTCAATTGCCATAAACAGCGATAAAATTCAAGAACAAAAATTATTATCGTTATTTTAGATGCTATGTTGAAAAATAGAATATTTCTTATCTTCATTCATACACTTGTATGGTCTATATTTCTATTTTTCCCATTGGTTGTATTTCCAAAAACATCCTCCTTAATTGAACATGATTTAGTGCAATTAATTGTATATTTTGGCAGCGGAGTCGCAACAATTGGCTTCTATTATTTCAATTATTATATAGCAATCCCCAACTATTTATTTAAACACAAGTACTTACTTTTTATACTTTTTAGTGTCATTTTTGTTACAGTTTGTATTGTCATTACTCGATTTTTACTTTCTTCAGATTTCATTAATGCTCATAATCTAATTAAGAGCCGTCACTATTTATTACCAAACTACATTTGGCGCTTTGTTTTTATTTTTATTATTGCTTTTTCATTGTGCTTTTACCAGAAAATGAAGCAAATTGAAGTAGAGCAAATAGTATCAGAATTGACAAACCTTAAAGCACAAATAAATCCACATTTTTTATTTAATACCCTGAATGGAATCTATGGTCTTGCTTTAACAAAATCTGATAAAACTGCTGATTACTTATCTAAACTATCGTCTATGATGCGGTATTCTTTATCAGAAACATCTGCCGAAAAAGTTCCTTTAGAAAATGAAATTAACTATATAAAAAACTACATAGATCTGCAAAAAATTCGATTAACAGAAACGACAAGGGTAAATTTCACCGTTCAAGGACAAATTGATTCTCAGCAAATTCCACCTCTTTTATTTATTAATTTTATTGAAAATTCCTTTAAATATGGTGTTAGTAATGAGGTTCAAACGGAAATTCAAATTCACCTTGTTGTTGAAGAAAACGCAATTTCAATGTATATAAAAAATGACAAGGTCAATCAAAATACCGTTTCTTCATCTTATGAAATGGGATTAAAAAACGTAAAAAGACGATTGAATTTGATTTTTGGAAATGACTATTCTTTAGAGATTCAAAATAACGAAAAGACTTTTGAAGTAAATTTAAAGATTCATCAAACATGATAAACTGTATTGCTTTAGATGACGAGCCAATGGCTTTGGAGGTAATAAAAGAACTGTGTAAAGAAGTTCCTTTCATCAATCTTTCGCATACATTTACTCGTGTGTCTTTAGCTCAAAAACACCTCAACAAGTTTCCAGTAGATTTGATTTTTCTTGATATTGAAATGCCTGATAAAAATGGTTTTGAATTTTTAAAATCGCTTAATCAAGACGTAATTGTAATTTTCACCACTGCATACAGTAAATACGCCGCTGAAGGCTTCGATGTAAATGCCATCGATTATTTATTAAAACCCATCGAAATAGATCGCTTTAAAATTGCATGTAAAAAGGCAACTGATTTTTTTGAGTTTTCAGCAAATGCTACTTCTAAAATTCAAAACTGTTTATACGTTCGATCAGAATATGCACTCATCAAAATCCTTTATAGTGATATACGTTTTTTAGAAACGATGGATGACTATATTAAAATTCACACTTCAGACGGTAAAACAATACTTACACTAATGAGTATGAAAAAAATTTTGGAAAAATTACCTAACAACGAATTCATAAGAGTTCACAGGTCATTTGCTGTGTCATTATCAACTATTTCTTCGATAAGAAACAAAACTATTTACTTGGGCGAGACTGCAATACCACTTGGAACAAATTATACAAAAGACGTTCAACAGATCTTTTCCTCAAAAAAATAGAATACCCCGATACATTTTTAGCTTTCCCCGATTTAAATTGAATAGTGACAATATCAAAAGTATTTTGGTTCTTCAATTATTAAATAATCAATCATGAAGAATAAATTGATAAAATCTTTAATCCTGTTAGGAGTAGTATTGTTAACTGTAACAAGTTGCATTAAAGAGGCAGGCCCCCAAACTCCACCGTGTGGAATTGTTGAAATCACTACTAACGAAGTGATTGCCGGAGTACAATTTCCGAAAGGTCAATACCAGATTAATGTATTTGGCATGTCTTGCGAGGAAGTAATGGGCGACGAGGGTCTCCTTAACAAATTCCTGCAGCTCGGGGACAATGAACCATTACCTGAACCATGGAGCTACTTAGACGGAGCGGTTGGGGCACCTAAGTTTGAAAAGGGCTCAGGCGTAGGTTTTCGTGTAGAAAGAATCGATTGATATTTTTCATCGAAAAAATAGCATTTGCCCTTACATTTTTGGTTTCCATCGGCTTCAGTTGAATACTACAATTATCAAAAGTGTTTTTGGCTATTCAATTATTTAAAACATAAAATAATCAATCATGAAGAAAATTTCATTACAAAGTATTCTAGTATGTTGCATCAGTTTTTCCTCCTATGGACAAGGGCCACAAACTCCACCTTGCGGGATTGTTGATATCACGACTAACGAAGTGATTGCAGGAGTTCAATTTCCGAAAGGTAAATACCAGATCAATGTTATGGGTTTGTCTTGCGAGGAAGTTTTGGGCGACACAGGTCTCCTTAACAAATTCCTGCAGCTCGAGGATAATGACGAGTTACCAGAACCATGGAAATACTTGAAAGGAGCAGTGGGGGCTCCTAAGTTTGTTATGGGTCCAGGTGTTGGTTTTCGTGTAGAAAGAATTGCCGATTGATGTCAATTCATCAAAAAAATAATCTTTCCCTACACATTTTAAGTGTTCCCCGATTTTAATTAAGTACGACATATATCAAAAGTATTTTTGATTAAACAATTATTAAAAACATAAAATAATCAATCATGAAGAAAATAACATTACAAAGTATTCTGCTGTGTTGCATCAGTTTTTCCTCTAATGCCCAATGGCAACAAAGTGCAGGAACGGCTGGATTAAATATGCAAGCACTATTAACAAATGGAAATTATAATTTTGCAGGTGGACAAACTGGAGCATACAACTCTATTGATGAAGCAGGCAGCTACACACTGTCGAATTCTGGGAATGATGCTGTTGGTCCTACTAGAGGCTTCACAAAAGATGACACTTATATTTACACATGCACGAGTCAAGGAGCTTATAGAAGTTCAGATAATGGTGCAACATGGGTTTCTAAAAGTTCCGGATTAACAAATTTACTAGGGGGTGGAATACTTAAAGTGGGTTCACGATTATTTTATGTTGGGCCAACAGGAGTCTTTATGTCTACTGACCAAGGAGACAATTGGAATGCCGCAGGTTTAACAACTACTGATGTACGAAGTATTACTGCTATTAATGACACATTATTTGTTGGCACAAATGGAGCTGGGATTTATAAAAGTAGTGACTGGGGATTAAACTGGATAGCTGTTAATAATGGATTAAACGGAGCAACAAATTTCAGAGCCATCGAAACCAAGGCAAACACACTATTTGCTGCGGGTCCAACTGGAACAGGTGTTTTTCGTTCAGTCGATTTTGGAGCAAATTGGACATTGCTTTCTGGTGGACTTGCGGTGAGTTCATATAGAGGTTTTGCAAGTAACTCCCAACTTATTGTAGCTGGAGCCTTTGGTGCAGGTGTTTTTTATTCTGTCGATAACGGTGACAATTGGATTGAAATAAATACGGGTTTAACCGACTTAACGATTTTTGATCTAGAATTGAACGATAATTACATAATTGCAGCAACCAACACACAAGGTGTATTTCGTTTTGCACTTTCTAATTTGAATTTATCGACAAATACTTCTGATTTTGATGTTAAAAATACCATTTCTCTTTTTCCGAATCCAACCACTAATCAAATCAATGTAAAAGCAGATTCTAAACTTATTGGCACGGCATATACATTATATGACAATTTAGGGAAAGCTATATTTTCTGGAACAATAAATAATGAGAATACGTTGTTAGAAATGGGGAATTTACCTGGAGGTATTTATATGTTGAGTATAGGAGATGATTTGAAACAAACATTAAAAGTTATTAAAGAATAAAACCATACTATAAAAGCGGTTATGTAGAATGAGGGCTGACGTGCTTTATTGAACGTTAGCTCTTGTTTATATGTGAGTTGGCAAATAAAATAGCTCTAATTATTCCACTGCAAAATGCACCAAAACAGCAAACTGTCTGAAAATCCCCCATCTTTTCAACACTGCTTTGCTGAACCATAAGTATTTCTATTTTCCCATCCATTGAAGTGAAGTTTTTCTGAGATTCCGCGGACTTAACCAAGCATGAAATGTTCTTATCCAAGGATGCAGCGGACTTGCGCATGTATGAAATGCACTTATCCATTGGTAAAATGTACTTAACCAGAGATGAAGGATGCAGAGGACTTGCGCAAAGATGAAATACACTTATCCAAGGATGAAATCTACTTATCCAAGAATGCAACGGACTTGCGCAAAGATGAAATGTACTTATCCACTGATAAAATGTACTTCTACAAAGATTCCGCGGACTTCCAAGAGCAGGAATTTGTGTTTGAAAAGAATTTCGAGCAGTTTTAAAAGATAAAGTATAAGCTTAGAAACAACGATTTCATTAAAAAATCCGAATCACGACAGAAGAAGATCCATTTCCACGAACGAAATCTATTACACGTGAAATGTGGCAATTTGACAACAATATAAATAATTATGTAACACTTTACTTCGTAGGAACCTTGAGCTTTGAGGTAAGAATATAAAAATGAAATATACCTTCTTTGTTTGCTCTTTAATATTTGTATTTTTTACATTTCAACAGTGTAAAGCTCCCTTGGAAAAGTCTGTTCAAGTGGCGCAAAAGCACAAAACGAATTCTTTTACAAATAAAAAAATTCTTAAATCTGCCGTACTTAAAAAAATAAGGTACATCATGGTAAGTCCAATAAAATGGATGAAAGAACATGAAACAGATTCGTTACATCAACAAATTGCTTTTGCACTCAATAGAACAAACCGAAATAATTTTTCACACATGGATTCAGTTCTTGTTCCAACTGATTTCAAGTACAATTTGGCTGATTATTTTCCTTTTCCGTTGGAAGTGAACTACTTAAAAGACATTGATAAAATTATTTTCTTTTCTTACCCAACACAAACGTTCGCCGCTTATGAAAAAGGAATGTTAATTTATACTGGACCAACAAGTATGGGGAGCAAAAAACATTTAACGCCAAAAGGACTTTTCTATACCAATTGGAAGGCTAGAATTACAATTAGTACAATTAATGATAAATGGATTTTGAAATGGAATTTCAACATCTTAAATAAAGAAGGGATCGGATGGCATCAATATAATTTACCAGGTTATCCAGCATCTCATTCGTGTTTAAGGTTATTGGAAGAGGATGCGCATTATCTTTATCAATGGGCAGACCAATGGATCCTTGCCGATAAATTTACTGTTGCGGTAAAAGGAACACCAGTTATCGTTTTTGGAAGTTATGATTTTAGCGCTCCTAAACCATGGTTGAAATTAACGTCCAATTCACATGCTATTGATATTTCCATTGAAGAAATGGAAAAATTGACTCAGCCTTATTTAGTCGAAATTCTGAATGAGCAAAACATCAGAGTAACCTATTTGGAGTCAAAAGAATAAATTTTCCCAATACAAATGTGAATTATGTAACTATGTCCGTTAACTATGTAACATTTCATCGCTGAAATATCGCCTTTTTTGCAGGGCAATGTTAATTGCAATTTAACTTTAAAAAAAGGAGGCTAACAATGGAAATGCAAGTACAAAATATATTTATAGTAGATGACAACCAATTAATGGTTACTGATTTAAAACTTCATTTACAGGACCGATTTGGAGCAAGTGTGAAAATATCAACATTTGAAAATGGTGAGAGCTGTTTAAAGAAAATTGATAAAGACACCCATGTTGTAATTCTTGATTATTTCATGGAGGGGAAAAATGGTTTAGACATTCTTAAGTCTATTAAAGAAATTAATCCTAAAACAGATGTAGTTATGCTAACGAGTAATGAAGATATTGTGTTGGCAATTAATGCTTTCAGAGCAGGTGCGAAAGATTATGTGATAAAAGGGTCAAGTGCTTGGAAAAAAATCGCAAAAATTATTATACACATCATTACTGAACCTATCAGAATATTGGTTAGGGAATTTCGAATTTCTAAATTTATGGCAATATTTCTATTAACATTTGTTACGATGGGAATAATTGTACTTTTTGCGATGTATGTAATTAATTAAAGATTCAATGCACATAAATTGTTTATTTTGTTTTCATGGAAATAAAGCTGTAATTTAAAATCACATCATAGATGCAAATAGACCATCTCAAACCATATTTAAACAGAATCTTCTCTGGCAACCATTACTGCCCCCAATACTCTCCCTTCATCATCATTATATACAGATCCGTTGAATAACACACTGGTTTTTTTCTTGTTTATAAAAGTTAGCGGGTAACCAATAAGAATACCTTTTGAAAATACGTGTTGACAACCTTCTTCTGCGTTATGCATGTCGGTAAAATAGTCAGAAAAATTTGTGCCAATCAAATTGTCGCGCGATAGTGCTCCGGATATTTTTAGAGATGCATTATTGATATCAGTTATTTT
>VFKM01000067.1 GCA_009885545.1 Flavobacteriales bacterium | reverse complement strand
GCTCGAACAGTTAATAATTTCGATATTCATGCTGCTTTGATTAAATGTGAACATTTGTTAGAACAATTTGGTGGTCATACACATGCTGCTGGCATGACAATGAGTTTAGAAAATGTTCCTGCCTTTCAGACAAAATTTGAAGCAATAGTGCAAGAAAGCATTTTAGTTGAAGATGAAACACCTGAACAACAAGTTGATATTTTGATAGATTTCAAAGATGTATTTTTAGAAAGTGAAAACCGTATGAAACTGCCGCGTTTGAAACGTATAATAGATCAATTTGAGCCTTTTGGACCAGGGAATATGAAACCGGTTTTTATGGCAACCAATGTTTTTTCTTCCGATCAACGTGTTTTGAAAGAAGCACATTTAAAACTCTCAATGGTTCAACCTCCGTCCGATTTAGTTCTTGAAGGTATTGGATTTAATCTCGCTGATAAAGCGGACGATACTGCTTCAGGAATGCCATTTGATGTTGTTTTCACGATGGAATCCAACAAATGGAATAACAAAGAAACGTTGCAATTAAATATTAAAGATTTTAGACAGACATTTTGAATGAATGTTAAAAACAAATTAATTACGAATAACTTCACTTTATTTTTTTTTAATACTTTTCCAAAAAATTAAACTTTAAACGATGAAAAAAATAATTCTAATATTACTACTCTTAGGAATCAATTTTGTGGGAACAAGTCAAGTTTATAAAAACACTTGGATGATTGGGGGAAGTGCCGGATTTAACAATTATCACAACAAGGCTTCTGGTACTAATAGTTCACTCTTACAAATCAATCCTCAATTGGGTTTTTTTTTCGTAGATAATTTTGCTGTTGGCGCTGTCTTCGGTATTAATAATTTCGGAAGTGTCAAGTCATGGTCCGTGTCCCCTTTTGTTCGCTACTATCTTAAATATTTATTTACCGAAGTAAGTTACGGTCTTAAAAGAGAAACTATTGGAGATATTTCTGATAACTCATCAGTCCTTAAAGGATCGATTGGTTACGCAATTTTCTTGAATGACAATGTAGCATTAGAGCCTTCATTATATTACAGCCAAAATTTTGCTGGAGGCAAGACTTATGGTTCAAATTATGGAATTCAACTTGGGCTTCAGATTTACTTAAATAGGTAAACTTCACTAAATCATAACTAGCAATTCGCAATTAATAACTAATTTTACGCCATCTCTAAGGGGTGCCCGACGCAAGGAAGGCTGAGATTATACCCATTGAACCTGTCAGGATAATGCCTGCGTAGGGAAGATGATAACTTATTTATTAATTGCTAATTATTCATATTCAGAGAATTAGCCCCTTGTTCTTGTTAAATTTTATTATAAAATGAAAACAAGACTTTCAAAAATCATTACGTTGTTCTCACTGGCAACAACCTTCAGTGTAAGTGCTCAAGTTTCCATTCATGGAACAATTCGAGACCCAAAAGGAATTCCAATTTCTGATGTTAAAGTTCAACTTGAAAACAGTTATACTGGATGTTTTTCCAACGAAAATGGGGAATACAGAATAACCCAGCTTTCGAGAGGTAGTCATTCGTTAAAATTTCAATTAAACGGTTATGAAACACGGCTCATTGAAACAATCATAAGTGATAAAGATGTCATTTTAGACCTCATTTTAAATCCTTCAATCATAATGATCGAAGAAGTTCAAATATCAGCCGTTCGAGCAGGAGATAAAACTCCTACAACGTATACGAATATTGGAGAAGAACAAATCAAGAAAACAAATTTCGGGCAAGATTTAACCTATTTATTGCAGGCAACTCCTTCTACAGTTGTAACTTCTGATGCTGGAGCAGGTGTTGGTTATACGGGAATCAGAATTCGTGGGGTTGATCCAACTCGGACAAACGTAACTGTAAATGGGATTCCATTGAACGATGCTGAATCGCAAGGTGTTTATTGGGTAAATATGCCCGACTTTGCGTCATCTACAGGAAATATCCAAGTGCAAAGAGGAGTTGGTACCTCATCGAATGGCGCTGCAGCATTTGGAGCGAGTATCAACATTAAAAGTGATAATATTGAAAAAGAAGCATATGCTGTTTCAGACAATTCTTTTGGTTCTTTTTCTACAATTCGCACGACCGTAAAAGCAGGAACAGGATTAATCAATAAAAAATTCACTTTTGATACCCGACTTTCACGTATTTCTTCGGATGGTTATGTTGACAGAGCTTCCTCGAATTTAAAATCACTTTATATTTCTGGTGCTTGGATTGGAAAGAAATCGTTGTTAAAAGCAAATGTATTTAGTGGAAAAGAAGTTACATATCAAGCTTGGTACGGTATTCCAGAAGCGAAATTAAATGGAAATCAAGACAGCCTTGCGTCACATTTCTACAACAACTATTATCCAGGGGGAACCTATCAAACAGCTAGTGACTCCAGTAATCTTTTTGGATCTAACCCAAGAACATATAACTATTACACGTATGACAACGAAGTAGATAATTACCAGCAAGATCATTATCAATTGCATTTTACACACTCCTTTTCAACAAAAATATCCATCAATATTGCAGGACATTACACAAGAGGAAGAGGATATTATGAGCAATACAAAAAAGACCAAAATTTTTCTACTTATGGGTTAGATACGCTTTTCACTGGTGGAGATACCATCACAACAACAGATCTAATTCAAAGAAGATGGTTGGATAATAATTTTTATGGAAGTGTATTTTCGATGAATTATAACAATTTGAAAAATTTCAAATTCATTATCGGTGGTGGTGTAAATCATTACGATGGTGCACATTATGGCGAAATAATTTGGGCAAGAAATGCATCTCAAAGTGAAATTGGTCAACGTTATTACGACAATAATGCTGTCAAAGTTGAAGTGAGTGGTTATGTAAAAGCGAATTATCAACTCAAAAAAATGAACCTTTTTGCAGATTTGCAAGTGCGTCATTTGAATTATTCTTACACTGGTGTCGAAGAATCGTTTAGTAATTTGATCCCAATTCAAGAGTCATTGCAATTCACATTTTTCAATCCAAAAGCTGGTTTGATGTATGATTTCAATGATAAAAACAATGTTTATGCGTCATTCAGTGTGGCAAATCGTGAGCCTGTAAGAGCTGATTTTATTCAAAGTAGCATAGCGAGTCGACCAAAATCGGAACAATTGCAAAACACAGAAGTTGGATACCGTTTTCATTCAAGAAAATTATTCATTAATGTCAATTATTACCTAATGAACTATAAAAACCAATTAATTCTTACTGGAGAAATAAACGATGTTGGTGCGTATAATCGTACAAATGTTGCCGAAAGCTATAGAATGGGGTTTGAATTAGAAGCGGGATATATGCTTCTCAAAAACATAAGTATTACTGGGAATATTACATTAAGTTCAAATAAAATCAAGAAATTCAATGAATACGTAGACAACTATGATAATTACGATAGTAATGGAAATATGATTCAAGATGTAATTTCACATACGAATACCGACATTGCATTTTCTCCTTCTGTTATTTCAAGTTTTGGAATTAATTATGAGCCAGTGAAAAACTTAGAAATCAATTTGCTTTCAAAATATGTTGGCAAGCAATACTTGGATAATACGTCCAATGAAGCGCGCAAATTAGATGCCTATTTCACTTCGAATCTTACTTTAAATTACATTATAAAAACGTGGGGATTCAAAGAAATTCAAATTGGCGTTTTGTGCAACAACTTGTTCAACGCATTTTATGAAAACAACGGTTATACCTTTGGATACATTGCAGGGGGAAAGAAAATTACTGAGAATTATTATTATCCTCAAGCTGGAAGAAATTTCTTGGTGAGGTTGACCTTGAAGATGTAAAACAGGAATAAAATTTAGGTTTTATATAAACCCTCTTGGACTAAAAATCCTCAAAGTATATTACCTCATCATTGCCACAGATGCACAGATTATACGATTTCGTAAAGAAGATGATTTTGTTAAAAACTTAATCTGTGAATCTGTGGCTAAAAAATTTTAAAATGTGAAAGGTAAATAAACGAAAGCGCAGAATAATAACTATTTATGGGGATTAATAAAGGTTCGAGCATTCAATAATCTTTTCTTCTCAATTTCTTGAGTTCAGATTTAAATTTTTTATTGAGTAATCTCTTTTTCTTTACTGCATTCGGAACTTTTGTAGCCTTCCTTTTTTTCCGAATGATATAACACTCATTGATCATCTCATGGAATTTTTCAATGACAATTTTTTTGTTTCCTAATTGGCTCCTTTCTGATTGCGAAATGATTTGAAGAACCCCTTCATTGGTTAGTTTTGAGCCTAATTTTTCAAGCAAAAAATCCTTTTGCCCTTCGCTTAGAATTTTCGATTCAGCAACATTAAAATCCAATTCTACTTTTGTAGATACCTTGTTGACATTTTGTCCACCAGCTCCACCACTGCGAGAAGTTTTAAATGATATTTCTGTTTCAAGAAGGTGTAAATCAGGTTTCATCCTGTAAAGATAAACCCTTCACTTCGTTTTTTGATCAAAAAAATAATGTATGAACTTTATTTTAAGAAGTATGTACTGCGCTCCGAAACTTAAAAATAACAACTTATGAAAACATTTATTTTATCATTTATTAGTGTTTTGTGTTTAGCACAAATTACTTCTGCGCAGTACAATGCATGTGCAGCCAAAAGCTCTGTAACAGAAAAAGTTGCTGTCGAAACTAGAAATGAAGCGACTGGTTTAACCGAAATTAAATATGAAGAACGAGCAGTTCAACAAAAAGACAATTTCGGAAATGCATCAGGAAATCAATATGATTTAGCAATAGACGGTGCCTTTGATGGTCAAACAATCGTAGTATTACAATTTTATACTGGTGAAAACTTTGATTTCGAAAAACCAAAAGCTGCTTTAAAAGAAAAAGGTTTTTCTATCTACCGATTCAGCAATGCTGCACCAAGTCCAAAAGATTTAGAGGCTGCACTTTCAAAAGCATGTCAATTGTGGGTTATTTCTTCATCAACTCAACAATTAAACGATGAACATGCAGAAATTATAAAGCAATTTTTCTACAGCGGAAAAGGTGTTTACATTTGGGGTGACAATGATCCTTACAATGCTGATGCAAACTTTTTAGGGAAAAAATTAGTTGGAGTTACTATGAGCGGCGCTTTCTATGGTGGTAAAAATGTAGGTTTTAAATCTGATTCAACCACTACAGGAATGAAAGAAAATCACTTAATTACAACTGGTTTGGAATATGTTTATGAAGGAATTACGATTTCCAAAATTGAAGATCCGAATCAACAACTTATTCCTCTTGTATATAGTACTGATGGAAATGTTGTAACTGCAATTTACGAAAATCAAGGTCAACGATTAATTTTTGATGGTGGGTTTACACGACTTTATTGTAATTGGGAAACAGCTGGAACAGGACGTTATGTTAAAAATGCTGCAGCTTGGTTGGTCAACTATGAACGCTTTGGAGAATTAGTTCTAAGTGACGATCTCAAAAAATAATTACAAATAATAAATTTAAATGGGGTTAGTAGCCCCTTTTTTTGTGCTTAAAATTTATTGCTTGTAATACGTTTGATTGCGAACTATTATAGTCGTTTGACCAAGAGCATTTAACGTTGGTTCTTGTTGAATGTCTAATGCATAGGAATTAGATCCAATTTTCATTTGTGTTCTTGACGTATTCATAACTGCCTTTCCTACTTGGGAACTAACACAATTGCATAAATCCACTCCACATGGATCGCAGGTATTGGAATACGTTCCATCTGCCCCATCAATCACAATTTCACTTGCAACATTTTTATTCAGAATTGTATCATAAACAACAGTCGTTCTCCATTTTCCTTCAAATTCTGGATTATATTTATAAACAGGCTTATTGCAGGAAGATAGAATAAAAACCATTGCAATCAAACTAAATTTAAATGTCTTCAAAATGCTCATAATGCAATAAATTTGGTCATATTTATATCATTTCAAAAATACAACTTTTAAATAAACTACTAAAAGCAACCCATTTATAAAAGAATCGTCAAATCAATACAAAAACCACTACTATGAAAACGATTTATCTTTTTCTAACATCAATTCTTTTTACTGTTTCAACTTGGGCACAATGCAATGTTGTAGGCACAGCTATGGGAAGTTCAATTCTATGCAATGGTGATTGCAACGGGACAATAACATATGTTTATCAAAATATGGGCGCACCTGGAGCCCCTTATATTGTAACATTATCTAACCAAACAACAGGTCAAGTTATTTCTACTACGACTTATATTCAAGAAAATCAAACTATTCCATATACAGGATTATGTGCTGGAAATTATCAAGTATTTATTCAAGGACAAGGGTGTTCTTTTTTGTCTTTTGCAACAATAACTCAGCCTGTACCTTTAACTGTTTATGTGAATACTGTTGACCCAACACCAGGATCTAGCAATGGAAGTGCAACAATTATTGCAACAGGTGGAACTGGAACTTTGACTTATAGTTTAACCGGAGTAACTTTTCAAAGTTCAAACGTCTTTTCAGGTTTAGCAGCAGGAACATATACAGCTTATGTAAATGATGCGAACAACTGTATCGAACAAGTAACTTTTACATTGACAGATCCGGCAACTTGTAACATAGTTGTAACAGCATTTGGTGGAGGGACACCTTGTAATGGATCATGCAGCGCTGTGATTCAATATGCTTATAATGATATTTCAAACAATGGACCATATGTAATTGAATTGCAAAATATGAGCGGACAAGTGTTCCAAACAGCAACAAATGCAAGCGCTGGAGGTGGAGGTTCTTTTAATAATGTTTGTTCAGGTTCATATATAATTGAAGTAACAGACGCGAATGGTTGTTCAGGAAGTTATAATTATACCGTTACTCAACCGGCTCAATTACTTATAACCAATGTTGTAACGACTAATGCGACAACTGGAAATAATAACGGTACAGCAACAATAACAGCTTCTGGAGGAACAGCACCATATACATATAGCTTAGATGGAATCACGTATCAAAGTAGCAACGTATTTACAGGTTTAGCTGGTGGAGTTCATATAGCTTACGTGATGGATCAAAATGGATGTGTTTCAATATACACTTTTGTGATCCAAGTGACAACTGCATGCACAGTTGTAATGACAAGTAATGCAACTAACGTTTTATGCGCTGGTTCATGTTCAGGAAGTATCATTTACACTTACACAATGGCTGTCGCACCCGTAACAATTGTTGTTGAAAGTAATGGAAATACAATTCAGAGTACAACTAATCAATTCTCAGCAGGAAATGGGACTTTCCCAAATCTTTGCCCTGGCATATATTCCGTTACGATTACGGATGCTGCAGGATGCACTTATGTCAATAATGTTCAAGTAGGTCAACCAGCACAATTGTTAGTTACTGCAACTGGAACTTCTCCAACTTTTGGGAACAACAATGGTTCAATTAACATTACTGCTACTGGTGGAACAGCACCATATCAATATGCACTAAATACACCTGCAGGTTGGCAATCTTCAAACGTATTCACTGGATTAGCTTCAGGCGTTTACATTGCTTATGTGCAGGATGCGAATGGATGTATCAGCCTTTATACTGTTCAATTAACTCAAATTTCTGGTTGTTCTCTTGCTATTAATGCTTTTGGAGTGCCAAATACGTGTTCGAATAGCAATGATGGTGCAGTTAATTATGCGTTCACAAGTTCTGGAGTTGGATTGCCTTTTACAATTGATCTATTATCAAATGGAATTGTTGTTCAATCTGTCACGTCAGCAGTTGGAGCTGGAAATGGTGTGTTTTCTAATGTTTCTGAAGGAGTATATACTATACAAATTACTGCAACCAATGGTTGTGTTTACACACAGCAAGTATATGTTGATGCTCCAAATCCTATTTCGGTAAGCAACATAATTGTTGACAATACTGCAGCTGGAATGTCTAATGGTTCAGCAGAAATCATTTTAACTGGTGGTACTGCTCCATATCAATTCAGTATTGACAATGGCGTTACTTGGGGAACAAGCAATATTTTGACAGGATTAGATGCTGGTGTTTATATCACTCAAATTGAAGATGCGAATGGTTGTACAACCCTTGTATGTTTTGTTGTTAATGAAGATCCAGGATGCACCATTGTATCAACATTATTTTTAGGTCAACCAATATCTTGTTTTGGAGCCTGCAATGGCACTTTGAACTATGCATATAATGCAATAGGGAATAATCCTCCTTATGTTGTTACACTTACAAATAATGGTGTTGTCGCTGGAATGTATACTTCAACAACAAATGCGTTTAATGGTTCATTTCCTAATGTTTGCGCTGGTAATTACAATTTGACAGTAACAGATGGCAATGGTTGCACTTCAAATGTATCGACTTATACTGTTACAGAGCCAGCTCAAATTGTAATTGCTGTTGATGTAACAGATGCTTCAACAGGAAATAACAATGGTGTTGCAGTCATAAATGCAACTGGTGGAACTGGTCAATATTCTTATGGATTGAATCCATCAAACATGCAAAGTTCAAATGTATTTACTGGTCTTGCTGCTGGGGTTTACATTGCTTACGTGCAAGATGCAAATGGTTGTCAGTCTATCTATACTTTCCTTGTTAATACTCAAACGAACTGTAATCTCGTTTTAACTGCTTTCCAAACTAATTCGAATATGTGCAGTGGATCTTGTAATGCCTCTATTTCATATGCGTATACAGATCAAACAATGAACGCGCCATATATAATTACTTTAGGAAACACAAATGGTGTCGTACAAACACAACAATTAACTTCTGTATCGGGTTCTGGAAGTTTTACAAATGTTTGTGCAGGTACTTATACTATAACTGTGCAAAGTGCTAATGGTTGTTCTTCGATATACACAGTGATTATTAATTCCCCAACATATTTGAGTATTAATGCTACTCAAGTGAATCCAACATTAGGCAATTCTGATGGTTCGATAACGATGATTGTTAACGGTGGAACTCCAGCATATGAATACAGCATTGACAACCAAACAACTTGGCAAGCAGGAAGTACTTTCAACAACTTACCAAATGGTGTTTACATTATTTATGTTAGAGATCAAAATGGGTGTATGCAAATCTTTTGTATCCTATTGGGTAGTCCAACTGCTGCAATTATTGAATTGGAAGAAAACATTTCTGTTTATCCGAATCCTACGAATGGTATGATTTTCTTGAATTCTGAGAAAATTCAGTCAGCTCAAATTTATAATTTGAATGGACAAGCAATACAAATTGAAACAATAAATGCTGTAAATGGAATTGCAATCGATTTAGGGAATGTATCAACTGGGATGTATATGCTTGAAATGCATTTAACAAATGGAAAAATTATTCGAACACAAGTGTTGAAAGAATAAATGATACGTCCATTTTAAATCAGTATTTGACTTAAATTAAGGAATTTAAAAAAAGCACTTCTCATTGAAAGTGCTTTTTTTATTGGGATGAAGATCTTACTTAACTCTTGCTATTTACTTTACACCTAGCTTTTGTGATATAATACCATTTGGTGTGTTTAAAACCACATGATACATTCCTGAAGGCAAATCAGTCGCATCTATGAAATATTTTCTTGGTCCAGAAATAAATTTACCCTCATGAATAACTTGGACAGGTTTCCCTACTTGGTCAAACAAAATTAAACTACCATCAAATTCATCTTTGTTATTTAATGGAATACATGTTAAGCCATTCGTTGGATTAGGAAAAGCTTCCTGACTAATAAATCCATCCAATTCTTGCAATTCAGCAGATAAATTTGAAGTAACTAAAAAAGAAAAGTACCCTTCTGGTGCCGACATTGGGCGATTTTGTTGTTTCCCACTGACCGCTTCAGCATGGATATAATACCAAATTCGCGTGCCATTAACTTGAGCTGGAATATTAGCTGACCAGTTATTTCCACTCACAAAACTCATTGGAACAGCAGTATAGCTTGCTGCAAAATTTGTTTTGTAATATAAGGTTGCATTATCAATACCTGTTTTATGACGAATCAAAGCAACTATAGTATACGGATTTACCAAATCGTCCGTATCTGGGTGATTCTGATGAGATATCAAGAGTGGGTCAGCAGTGGCTACTTCTTTTGTAATACAATGCAACGCCCCTCCTTGTCCAATTAAGTTTCCTGTAGAATTGTCAACGTCAATACCCACAACATTATATCCTGGCATTACTTCCTGAATAATTCGCAAGGCTGTTGTGTCATATTGATCTCTATAAGTTGGTACGATCACTGTTTTATTGACAATTACATTATTGGCATATGTTCGATAACTTGCATTAGGAGCATACAAACCACTTGTTGAAGGAGGCATTGGGACACGAACGATTTTAAATGGGGTTCCAAAAGTCGATGTATAATTGTCTTGGATATATTGCAAATTTAATTCGATTTGAGGACCATCAGATGTATTAGTTGGAAATTCTCCTACCAAAAGGACTTCTTCATTCATCAGTTTTATATGCATATCTATATGATGAATGTCATCATAAGGTAATGTTGTCATCTTAATATAAGAATCAATTCCTTGATAAAGATTCATCAAATTGCTAACAGCTGGTCCATCATGACCAGAGATTGTAAAAGTAGAGCCGGGATCATTCTCGTTATCAACAAGATAAGAAGAAAAGCCATGTCCAAATCCGTCTGCCATAAAGTTTCCACCGGTGTGAACTAAATCATTTGGTGCAGTATTCATTGTATAAACTGGGATATTTCGATTCAAACCTATTCCTACAGAAACGACATCATCATCTGGGCGAGGGCGATTGTATATCCAATCCACCAAAACTAATTCGTCTACACCATTCAAGTAAACTGAGTTAGGGCCATAATCGCGCATCCAAATACTGTTGTATGGCATTTGGAAGTATCTTGTGTTTATTAGCGAACCTCCATTTGAGGTAATATTCGATTTTACAGCATTCGAATCAGAACAAACTATCCAAACCTCACATTCAAGTTGAATTGCCGCTACGAGTTGACGGTGAATAGATGGAAAACCTGTCCATGTAATGCAAACAGCTTGCACTTCTTCCCACTGACCTGGTGTGCGGATTTCATTTCCGACTGGCGCAGTCGTAATTTCTTTTTGTGTATTGAAATGGAATTTGTATTCCTTTAATAATTCCTTTTCTGCCTGGGTAAGTCCTATTGGTAAAATAACTTCTTGAGCAACAAGTGACACTGAAAAACCAAAAACAAAGAGAGATAATAATTTTAGCATAACAACGATTTTTTTGTGCAATTTACAAAATAATTCTTGCTTTTTTTAATTCACTAATTCCATCTATTTGGTAAACATAAAAAAGCACCACCTTAAAGGAAGTGCTTTTTTGTTTGTGACCCCGACAGGATTTTAGATCCTGAAAGGAAACGTGCAATGGATGTAAGCACTTTTTCGCAGAAGCGAAAAATGGTGCTTTTTTGATTTATCTCTCGCTCAAAAGCTGTTGGCTTTTGGACTCGGTATAAATCAAAAAAGCACCTCCCTTCGGGAAGTGCTTTAATCAGAGTGACCCCGACAGGATTCAAACCTGTAACCGCTGGAGCCGAAATCCAGTGCGCTATTCAGTTGCGCCACGGAGCCTGTTTTGGCGAGTGGTGCAAATCCCTTTCTCAAAATTGCGCCACCGAGCCTTTTGTGATACAAAAATAATCGTTTTTATTGTCTTACTCTGGTTAAACTTACTTTTTCCAGAATTGAATGGACAATCTTTTAATTTCAAGTGTAGGCCCTCCGGGATTCCATACATACACTTTTACAACTGTACCAGCTGGATATGTTCCCATAAGACTACTTTTAATAGAAATTTTATTTTCCCCTTTTTTTGTGGCATCAGCCAGTTGATATTCTGCACGCTTATATGACTCTCCATTTTTTTCTACAGAAACAACAAGTTTAGAATTTGTCAATTCCTTAGAATAAAACTCTACTTCACAATCCGCAATATTGACATTCTTAACAAGTTCCTCTCTACTTGGTGAAAAAGCAATTTCCTTGTCTATTTTGAACGAACCACATCTCACAAAATTCAACGAATAATTTGTCACTTTAGTTCCAGAAATTTGTTCAATAGATTGAAAAATGTCCCAAAACCAGCAGGTATTTGATTTTTCCTTTAATCTATTTAAACCTTTATATGAAGTACAAGGTGCTTTCCCAGTATTATAAACTCGAATTTTAGTTGTTATTGGATCTCCAATTTCATAACACAACGTGAATCTCTTATCTAATTCATTTATTATCAACCCTTCAGGATCTTGTACTTTATTATGACTTAAAAGCAATATGACTTTTTCAAATTGCTTCAAATCTCCCAACTTATTTAACTCTGAAACACAATTTATCGGGTAAATATTATTTTTTTCATATAACCTATTCAAGATTTTATATTGATTAAACGCTTGTATATCATAATAGTACATCATATCTCTTGCCTTATATGATGCATTTACAATTACAACAACTTTTCTTTTTTGAAAGCTGTGTACCATTTCAGCTGTTTCTTTCCATCCTTCACCGTCCCTTTTTCCTGGATCAAATTGATAACAAAAATGAAGTATCAATACAAGAAAATAAGATCGTACTAGCCATTTTCCTTTTTCTAAGTGCAAGAATAAATATCCAATTGACAAATACAATCCGAAACTTGCAAATAAGACATAACGAACCTGAAAAGATGGAATATATTGAGCTAAATAATAATTTATCAAAAGTGGCAAGATAAATAGTAACCAAAACATTAAATAAATTTTCCAAGAAAAACGGTTCGTAAACCATGAATAACTCATCCCAATCACTAAAACCAATGGCGATAAAAAATAGGTAATAATTAAAGGATAATAAGCTTGGTCATTCCCTACTACTTTGAGTAAAATATATTTAAAATCTTCAAAAGTTGATAAACCCAACCAGAAATTCTCATCTGGTACGACACTCTTAAAAATTAATAATTGTGGGACAAACAACAATGCACTTAAAACATATCCAAAGAAAAGAAAAAGGACCATATTTCTATTTGCTTTCAAATAAAACAAACAACCTATAAATTGAACTATTGGCACCAATACGGCATTGTAATGCGTATAAGGCAAAGCCACATTTATAATGATCAATGCATATAACCATTTTTTGTTTTTTGATTCCAGAAATACAATTAGCACATAAAAGGAAGCTATTGTAAGAAACAAAACTAGCTGAAAGGCTCGTATTTCATGACTAAAATCAAAATGTAAATTGGAACATAAAAAACATATTGAAACGAAAATAACAAACCAATAATTTCCAATCTTTTTTGTGAGCTTAAAAAGCAAAATCGCCGTACCAATACTTAGAATAATGTTAAGTGATTTTACAGCAAACAGTCCAATTCCAAAAATTTGAATCCAAAAATGTAAAAGAAAATAATATAATGGTGGGTTCGCCTCACTATTCAATGTTTGTAGTAATTCCTTGATTGTTTGTTGAGAATAGAAAACACTAAACGCTTCGTCTCCTTGTAATTCGAGTTGATTAAGCGTTCCAAATTTTACCAAAAGGTGAAGCATAACAATCACTAAAAACAGCACTTGATAGGATCGTTTTTCTGAAAAGAATAATTTCAATTTTATTTTAATATCGCTAAAATTCATTCGTCTTTAACTCAGATTTTGGCCAAATATAATCGTATTTTAACTTTCTTCGAAATAATCAATTTTCTTATTTAACTATGCATGTGAAAATGTCTATTTTTACTTTAAACTTGGACTTCATCAAATATTTAGCAAAAACAGGCGTTTATTCAGACTATGAAATTATTTTGCTTCTTTTTATTTTTAAATTTTACTCTTTTTGCTCAGGTTGGCACGGGTGAGTGGCGATTCCATGTGCCGAACAAAAAGGCAATTGATGTGATAATTCAAGAGAATCTTGTTTTTTCAGCATTTGAAAATGGACTTTTAGAATATGATACAGATGCTAATGAAACTAGTCTTTGGACAGATGTGAATGGGTTGTCAGATATAAATTTGACTTGTTTGGGTCATTATGATTCTCAAAAAGCTTTATTTATAGGGTATGACAATGGCAATATTGACAAAATCGTTGACAATCAAGTAACGAATATTCCTGCAATACGTCTAGCACAAGTTCCGGGTAATAAGCGTATTAATAAAATCGTGTCTTATCAAGGATTCGTTTACTTTGCGACTAGTTTTTCAATAGTCAAGGTTGATCCGGTAAAAAATGAAGTCAAAGAAACTTATTATCCAACGACTTCAGGTTCTGCTATTTTAGACGTCGCTTTTCGAGGAGATTCTATCTTTGCATTAACTCCAGAAAAGCTAATGCGAGCTAACATTAATAATATCGCATTAGCAGATCCAGCTCAATGGGATATAGATTCGAGACTTGCTGTTTTGACTTCCAATTCATATAAGGATATCGAAATTCTTTCTGATGAGCTTTTTGTGCTCTTAAAAAACGATAATTACGGATTAGATTCTGTTTTTCACGTTACCAACTCTGGTAATATAAATGTTTACAATGACCCCTTTAGTTTAGAAATCTATTCATTAAGTTCAAATGAAAATAGAATAGTTATTAATACAGATGGTGCAATATATTTTTTCAATTTAGATTACTCTGTTGATAAGGCGTATTCTTCATATTCCTTGAATACTTGGATTTCTGTTCAAAATTGTTTTACCGATGGAGGAATAACTTGGGCGGCTGATAATTCGAAAGGACTTTTCAAAATAAACGATGAATATTCTTTAACAGTTTATCCTTTTGAAGGTCCACCGAAAAATGAATTTTATTCAATGGATTGGCAAAATGGCAAATTAGCAGTAGTTGGTGGCGGTTTGTCTGCTGCTGCATCCACCTATGGAAGTTCTGGACTTTATTTATTTGAAGAAGAGAAATGGGCACTTCGTGATAAAACCAATATGACCTTATGGACTAGTGCTAATATTTGGGATTATTTAGCTGTTTCAATTGACCCTTCAAATTCAGATAATATCGCAATTGGCTCTTATTCTGAAGTTCCAATTTCAATAATGGATGAAAGCAATCAAGTGATAAATACATTTACCCCAACTAATTCGACCTTACAAACAACCGAGGCGGCTTCAACAAACTCTATGGTTACTTCTGTCCAATATGACTGGTCTGGAAATCTATGGGTACTCAATGGCTATTCTAACACACCATTGAATGTCTACACCAAAGAAGGTGATTGGTACGCTTACGATTCTGGAAATTCTGCAGAAAACAGGTTTTCTAAAAAGTTGGCAGTCGATTATAATGGGAATTCGTGGTTCAGTATTGAGGGAACAGGATTATTTGGATACAATCCAAACAGTACATTTGCAGATGCTAGTGACGACAAAAAAATAAATTTAAATACTGGCGAATCCACAGGAGCCTTGCCTTCAAATTCAATCAATGCTATTGCTGTCGATTTTGACAATGAGATATGGATTGGTACAGATAATGGTTTTGCAGTTCTTTACAATTCAGCGTCTTCATTTGATGCTAGCCCTGGTGATTATAACGCACAACGAATTAAAGTTGAATACGAAGGGAACATTGAATATGTATTGGGGAACACAAATATTACCGATATTGAAGTAGATGGCGCGAATAGAAAATGGTTTGCCACAGCTAATTCTGGAATTATTCTATTATCAGCTGATGGACTAGAAGTTATTCATCAATTTACAGCGGAAAATTCTCCTTTGATTTCGAATAATATATTAGATATAAAATTAGACCATTCAACCGGAGAATTATTTATAATAACAGATAAAGGATTAGTTTCTTACAGGACAGATGCCACATATGAAGATCCAACCTATGAAAATGTTACTGTTTTCCCAAATCCGGCCAGACCAGATTTTGAAGGACCAATAACGATTCAAGGAATTCGTTATAATTCAGATGTGAAAATTACAGATGTTGCAGGTAACTTGGTTTATCAAACAACATCTAATGGAGGAACCGCTACCTGGGATGGAAAAACACTTTCTGGGGAAAAAGTTACAACTGGCGTTTACTTAATCTGGACAGCGGCAAATGAAGGGAAAGGACGTAAAGTAGGAAAGGTGTTAGTTGTTCATTAGTTTTTCTAAGTGAAACAAAACGATATAGCCATTTTTATTCATCGAATAAATTATTCTGAAAGTAGTTTAATCGTCACTTTTTACACGTTACATAATGGAATTCAAAAATTCGTTTTTCAAGGTGGCAAGAAAAAAGGGGCGTTCTTATTTCCGCTATCAATTTGTGAAATCAATTATTACCGGCGGCCCGATAGTGAATTAGGAAAACTCACAGAAGTAAAATCTCATATCCTAACTCAAGAAATTCCAACTAACCCAATTAAAGCAACAATCGCTTTTTTTATGGTTGATGTTTTAAAGAAATGTCTTCAAACAGATCAAAGTGATATTTCACTTTTTCGATTTCTTGAACAATCAATCATTCAGTTGGATTCAACGACAGATTTTGGGCTTTTTGCTTCCTTTTTCCTTATCGATTTTTCACTTCATATGGGTATCGTTCCTCATATTTCAGAAACAAACAAACGGTACTTTCATTTACAGGATGGGGAGTTCTCTGATTTTGATAGAGCAGGGGAATTAATTGCAAGTGGGCCAGCAATTCAATTGATGCAACATATTTTACGAAAGGATAACATTCCAGAATCTTCCAAAGAAACAAAATCAGAATTGTTTGATATATTGATCATGTATTATAAATTACACGTTTCAACATTCAACATTCAAAAATCGTTCGATGTCATTAGGGAGATATTATATGTTTAATCTCTAGGATCTTTAATAAACATCGTTGAAAAATCTAGGTTTTCCATTGAATTTATAATGAAATCTCTAACTCTAGAATTCACCATTATCATAAAGTCATCTGTCATAATTGGCATCACGGCAGCTTCGTCGACAATCATTTGGTCGCATTTAGAAAAAAGATTATTACGTTTCGTTTCATCTTTTTCCATAATTGCTTTCTCGAAGAGTGCATCATAATTCTTATTACGAAATTTAAAGGCATTAATTTCAGATGAATTCTCCTTGATGTTTCCACTGTAGAATAAACTCAAGAAATTCTCTGGGTCTGGATAATCTGCGATCCATCCGCTTCTCCAAATTTTCGCTTTCCCAGAAACAATAGCTTTTTCACGTTCTAAAATCGTACAAAGCACAATGTTTAAATCAACATTTAAATTTTGTTTTATTTGAGCTGCAATACCTAAACACATTTTATGTGGAGCGGAACCTTCGATAGCATTAACATAAAAATCAATTGCTGGAAATCCCTTTCCATCCTTATAACCAGCTGAAGCCATTAATTCTTGAGCAAGTATAATATTTTGATTTTGAGATTTTACTTTATCAATTTGGTAGTTTTCCATTAAAGGAACAAAACCATGTTCTGCAGGCCACCCTTCTCCTAAAAGATACTTGTCAACAATTTCATTTTTATTAATAGCAAGATTAAATGCTTTTCTCACAGATGAGTTTTTAAATTCTGCACTTTCATTCGCAAAAGCAATATAATTCATACTCATACTTGACTTTGATTCTACCTTATGCTTTACATATTTTCCAGCTTGTGCATCTTGCAAGGAACCAAGAACATTTTCAACATCTTCAACAGGTATTTCCAAAACAATATCTACCTCTTTGTTTCTAAAAGCTAACAATTCGCTTTTCTTATCTTTAGCATAAGTCATTACGACTTTACTTAAAAAAGGCAATTGGTTTCCAAATTCATCTTTTCTCCAATATTTTGGGTTTCTCTTTAGAGTAACACCTTTGTCGTTCATAGATTCCAACAAGAAAGGTCCTGTCCCAACTGGATTCTTTGCCATGTCTTCGCTATACATTTCGTACGCTTCACGTGGATAAATACCTAAATTCGTGTGAGTTAAAATTTTATCAAACCCAGGGAAAGCCTGAGTCAAAGTTATTTCAATTGTAAATTCATTAATGACACGAATTCCAGTAACGCCACCTTTAGGAGATGAAGACTTTGATTTATTATAATAATCTTTTGCCCCTTTAATTCTATTCACTAAAAGATAACTCATTTTATTTCCAGGATTTCCTGAACAGGCTTTATCCAAAGAGTACTTAACGTCATCCGCTTTTAGTTCTCTACCTTCCCCACCAAAACATTCGTTATCATGGAATTTCACTCCTTTTCTGATTTTGAAAGTAAATACTTTAGCATCATCAGAAATTTTATACGACTCAGCAATAGCTGGTTCAACCTTCAAAGTTTGAACATTCAATTTTAATAATGGCTCATAAATTTGGGAATTGATACGCGATGTGTATATGTCAGACGTAGCTAAAGGATATAAATTAGTTACCTTTTCAGAAGACATAAATTTAAATTCCCCTCCATATAATTTACCGCCTGCAGCATTTAATTCTGGTTCTGGTGATGAACCACAAGAAGAAATTAATAAGGTGATTGCAGAAATGGCAAATAAAAAATAATGACGCATAGTTTCAAAGGGTTTCGTAATAGTAACAAATATAAAAAAATGTATTCAAATTTAATCAAATTAATAACCCACTTTACCTCTAACTCGATTTATCACTTTTTGTGCAACTTTCTTGGCTTTTTCAGCCCCAACTCTCAAAGCATCATCGATCTCAGATTTATTGTCCATTAAATAATAATACTTCTCGCGTTGAACAGCATATTTGGTAAGGATTAATTCAAATAAAGCTGTTTTAGCATGCCCATACCCATACCCTCCTGCGAGGTAATTTTTTCTCATCTCAAAAACCTGTTCATCATTTGCTAAAAGCTGATACAAAGCAAAAATATGGCATGTATCAGGATCTTTTGATTCTTCCATACCCTTGCTATCACTTAAAATAGACATTACTTGCTTCTTCAATTCTTTTTCGGGTAAGAAAATATTAATGAAATTATTACGTGATTTACTCATTTTATGTCCATCAGTACCGAGCACATACATATTATCTTTTTCTATTTTTGCCTCAGGTAATACGAACGTTTCCCCCATTTCAAAATTGAATCGAGAAGCAACATCTCTTGTAATTTCAATATGTTGCAATTGATCTTTCCCCACCGGAACAAATTCAGCATCATACAATAAAATATCTGCTGCCATTAACATTGGATAGGTAAACAATCCAGCATTAACATCCTCTAAACGATCCGCTTTGTCTTTAAATGAATGAGCTAAAGTCAATCGTTGAAAAGGAAAATAACAGCTCAAATACCAAGACAATTCAGCGGTTTGTGGCACATCAGATTGACGATAAAAAACTACTCTTTCGGTATCCAGCCCAAATGAAAGCCATGTTGCAGCAGTGCTATACGTGTTTTCACGCAAAAGATTTCCGTCTTTAATTTGTGTTAAAGAATGCATGTCGGCAATAAACAAAAATGAATCATTTTCAGGTTTGTTTGCCATTTCAATTGCTGGGATTATTGCACCTAACAAATTTCCTAAATGTGGTGTTCCTGTACTTTGAACACCTGTGAGAATTCGAGCCATACTCATTTTTATTTAGGCGAATTTAGTTATTTTCATTGAAAACAAAGGAGAGTAGCGTTTCAAGTCTCTGAAAAGTGTATTTTTGAGGAAATGAACACACTCAAAGGACTTTTCTCCTTACTTTGGAAATGTTATGTTGCGGTAATCTTTGTGATTTTCGCAGTTACGCTTTATCCGTTTTTTTGGGTCTTGTTATCCAATAAAAATTGGAAAAAAATCAGTTTTCGTTTGTTTGTATTTTGGAGTTGGATGATGCGCGTTTTTTGTTTCTACCGTGTTAAAAAAGTAATTGACTCCGCCATTCCTGATGGACCGTATATTATTGTCGCTAACCATTCTTCTTATCTGGACATCTTTTTTATGTATTCGATTCTTCCGAAACATCCCTTTTTGTTTCTAGGAAAAGGTGAGATTTTGAGTTACCCAATTATTCGAACATATTTCAAAGGGTTGAACATCCCCGTTTACAGAAAAGATCGAAGTCGGGCTGCAACATCTTTCACCTTAGCAAAAAAGGCGGTCAAGGAAGGTTGGTCGCTCGTTATTTTTCCTGAAGGAGGAATTCCAGATGTTGGAAGTCCAGCAATGATTCCCTTTAAAAAAGGGGCTTTCAAATTGGCTAAAGCATTGGATGTTCCTATCATTCCGGTAACATTTACGAATCATTATAAATTATTTTCAGATCCAACAAACTTGTTAGGACCTGCAAGACCAGGTGTTTCGAAGGTTTTTATTCACGAAGCAATCAAAACTGAAGCAATCGCTGAAATGACAGAATTAGAATTGTTGGCTGTATGTTTTGATAAAATAAATGAATCTCTGATTAAGGAGCATCCTGAGTTAAAGTATCCTTTATAAAGAGTTCCATAAATTCGGACTAAAATTTCATTTTACTATTTCTAAGAATCTTACTATTTTTACACTATGAAAATTACAGAAGAAATCGTTGACCATATTGCACATTTAGCCAGGCTTGAATTTGAAGGAGATAAAAAGCAAGCGATCATTCAAGACATGGAAAACATCATTTCCTTCATGGACAAATTGAGCGAAGTGAATACGGACAAAGTTGAACCACTAATTTTCATGACAGAAGGATATAACAACCTTCGTGAAGATGTTGCTGTTGATTCGATCACTCAAGATGAAGGATTGAAAAATGCCCCTAAAAAAGATTCCGATTATTTTAGAATTCCAAAGGTTTTGGATAAATAACAGTAAATATCCCTTACTTCTTCCTCAACATTTCCTCAACAGCTTTCACTAATTGTTGATCTACACCATTTGTGAATTGATTGTACTCATTCTTCACTTTGATATCTGGTTGTAATTCGTGGTTTTCCACCAAGAAATTATCCGAAACGCCACGCATACCAATTTGTGGAATCCCGAAAACTGTAGCTCCATCGATCATCATCTCCCACCAAACTGCTGTTCCTGTTCCAGGTACCGGCATTCCGATAAGTGGTCCTATTCCAAGTGCTTTATACGTGTATGGAAATAAATGCGCATCTGAATAATTGCCTTCACTCATCAACACACAAGATGGTTTTTGCCATTTCCAAATTGGTTCACCGCCCATGTTTTTTTGTCCACGAGGTTCAAATTGCATGTACATTTTTCCACTTAAAAAAGTAGCCAAATCATCGTGTAACCATCCACCACCGTTAAAGCGTGTATCGACAATTAATCCTTCTTTCTTGTTTAATCGGCCAAGAGCCTTGTCAAATAATTTTCTGAAACTTTCAGAATCCATTCCTTCAATGTGGGCATAACCTAAACGGCCATTCGACAAGCTATCTACTGTATGCTCACATCTTTTCATCCAACGTTCGTAGGCCAAATGGTTTTCTTGCCAGGTGTTGATTGGTGTTACTGTTTCTTCCCAACGTTCTTTTGAGATTGGATTATAACATGAAAGCAAGACTTTTTTACCCACTTTTCTATTCAATAGGGGATAATAATTTTGGTTTTTCAAAATAGGTGAACCGTCAATTTTTTCAATGATGACACCACTTTTAATTTTCTTTGAATGTAATGTTAAAGGACTTTTGTCCATTATTTCACTGATTTTCAAACCGTCTCCAGTGAAGGTTTCATCATAATAACAAGCAAAAACTGCAGTTTGATCTCCACCTTGCATACGAGAACGGTAGCCTGAACCAGTATGTGAGGCATTTAATTCACCCAACATTTCAGAAAGTAATTCACTGAAATCTTCACCAGTCGTAATCGATGGTAATTTCTCTTGGTAAGCTGTTTTGTACATGTCCCAATCTACACCATGTAAATCTGCCACATAAAATTTCTCACGCACTTGTCTCCAAGCATGTTCAAACATATATGTGCGTTCGGCTGAAGTATTTAAAATCATTTCACCATTTACAGCAACAGGTTTAGGTGTTGAAGTGGCAATTTCCAGTTTCGTAACAGCACCATTTTGACTGTAAAACAAGGATTTTTGTTCTTTATCCAATAACAAAGCTGAACCGTCAAGCCCAGTTTTCATAAGAAGTTTTGTTTCTTTCGTTTTAAATTTTGTTGTCCAAATGTCAAACCCTTTCTCGAAATTGGATAAGTAATACATTTCAGTAGCTTCGTTATTAAGAACATAATCCCCTAAACTTGATGAATGAATTGTCAAACGAACTTTGCGATCGTAAAGACCTTCCAAATCAATTGTGATTGGTTTAATTTCGTCCACTGGTTCCTTTTCTTCCTTCTCTTTTTCTTTTCCTTTTTTTGCCCCTGTGCTTGTTGAAGGTTCCTTCTCTTTTTTCGCTAAATCTTCAGCTTCTTTCCAAGCTTTATATTCTTCTTCATTTAAAGTGAATTTGTAATAGGCATCTTTGTTTAAGAAAATCGCCTCAACATCGTTTTGACCTCCCCAACTGCCGTGTGAGCGTAAACCATATTTGTCAGTTGAATAGTACACCATTTCTCCATCCATAGAGAATTTTGGCCATGAACTACCGTAACCACTTTGTGTTAAATTCAATGGTTTTTCTTTTCCAGAAGCAGCAACCAACCCAATATCAGTGCTCCATCTTTCAAATTCAAAAAATTGAACTAAAAGGTACTTTGAATCTGGTGACCATGTAAAGTATTGATCCCCATCAGAATAAGAATAATTATAGCTTCCAGCAAGAACTTCTCTCACTTCTTTACTTTTCAGATTTATGACACACAATGTTGTTCTGTTTTTGAAAAATCCCACTTCTTCACCATTTGGTGAATATTTAGGGTCAAATGTTTCATCTGTAGTTTGAACCAATGCAGTTTCCTCTAAAAGCGTCGCATTATGGAAAAATAATTCCTTTTCATTGACTCTTTTTACTTCATAAATATTCCAAGAATTGTTGCGCTCACCAGCGAAAAGAATCTTTTTTCCATCAGGGCTAAAAGACACGTTTCTTTCTTGACCAGAAGTATTCGTTATTTGTTTTGTTGTTCCAAACTCTACTGAACTTGCGAAAACATCTCCTCTATAAACAAAAACTATTTCTTTTCCATCGGCAGAAACAGCAAATTCAGAAGCATTTCCGCCTACAGGTAAAATCTTGTTGTCATTGTTCAAAACGTCTTTGTGGATCGTGATTTCTAATTTTGTAGAAACGCCTTTATCCATCGTATAAATTTCACCATGGTACCCAAAACATACAGTTCCATTGGTTGCCATTGAAAGAAAACGAATTGGATGTGTTTTAAAATCTGTTACTTGCTCAGAATACGCTGTTCCATCCATTTTTCCTTTCCAGATATTGAATGACCCAGATTTCTCTGACAAGAAATAATATGAATTTTGATCAATGATAATCGGGTTTCTATCTTCACCTGTCCAATCTGTTAATTGACGATACGTCTTTTTCTGCATGTCATAACACACAATATCTCTTGCAACAGAAGACACTTGGTGCTTTCTCCATTCGTTTTCATATCCTTTTACGTCTTGAAAAAGCATGTAATTTCCGTCTGCGCTATAATTAATTGCTTCAGCACAAATTGATAAATCCATTACTTCACGTCCACCATCAACACTTACAGAATAAACTTCTCCAAGTAAATC
>VFKM01000052.1 GCA_009885545.1 Flavobacteriales bacterium | reverse complement strand
TGATTGAAGTAAACGAAGCGATGTTTCCTGCTCCACTTGCCCCAAGACCAATTGATGTATTGGTATTTGTCCAATTGTAAACTGTTGAACCACTGTTTCCTGTGAAGGTTACTGCAGTAGTTGCAGCACCTGCACACATAACTTGATCTGCAGGATCAACTACTGTTGGAGTAGGATTAACTGTTACAGTTAAAGTTTGCGGTGCTCCAACACAATTATCAGTAGTTGAGGTTGGAATAACAGTATAAGTTACAGTCTGAACAACACCAGTATTATTTATTAATGTATTATTAATTGTACTACCCGATTGTAAAGTAAGACTTTCACCAGAAACATTAACATTATCCGTTGCAATCCATGTAAATGTTGACGGCAAAGTAGCTGTTAATCCAAAATTCAAAGGGGTTCCTGAACATATAGCTGCAGATATTCCACTTGTCATGACTGGTGGGGTACAAGCAGTAATACAAACTGGACCCGTCAAAACAATATCAAAATTACATACGTTACCACCAAAACTATCCACCATAATGTAATAAGTCTGACCAGCAGTGCAATTGTAACTTACCACAGCTGGAGTCATATCACCATTGTTAGAACAATCTAGGTTGTTGAAGGTTGCTGTACCTCCAGCACAATTACCATTTAGAAACCAAACTTGAGATCCGGCTGAATTGTTACAACCTGTACTAGTGACAGTTGCGGTTACGACACCATTTTGACAAACGGTGAACGCATACCATATATTTCCATCAACTGAAATTTGGCCTGGACCTGCGCAATTCAATTGAGCAACTGCGCCTAATGCGTTTAGAGGAAAAGTGCAACAATCGCTGAAATGTGAACCAAACGTTGAACTTGAAAAAGAAGTATTTATATCATTTATAATACAAGGATTACTAAAACAATCACCACATGGTGCAGTAGGAATACAACGAACAGTTTTATCTTTTTGGTTTGCTGTTGCACCTTCATTATAAATTCGAACAAAATACTCTTGTCCAACAGTTAGACCTAATGTGGTTAAATCAATTTTTCCATCTCCACCTGCTTCTGTTGGTCCAGGATTTGCATTTGTAGCACTGCAACCCAACATGGTGCATCCGTCATTCGTATAAATTGCAAGGGCAGGGTTATTCCCTGCTCCTCCAGGAGCTTGACCTCCCTCTAAATATTGTTGGGTTGGTGGCCCAACATATGTAAAATGTACCCAAGTGCTTGTCGCAGTGCTTCCTGCCCCAAAGTTGCAAGTTGCTGGGGGAGCTGTACCATTATTCGCTCCAGCCTGATTAGTAAAAGTCTGTGGTGTAAAGCTTCCACAAGTAGTTAAATATAATCCTGATGTAACACATTGTGAATTACCAAAAAAACTAAAAATAAAAATAAAGAGAGCAACAAAAATTGAATTTTTCATAATAGTAGGCGTAGTTAAGAAAACTAAAATTAATGATTTTTTTAAAAAAAAAAACAAAATATCTTAAACTTTTGCTTAATAATTACTTATTAATCAATCATATCCATCGAATAACTCAATGTTGTGTGCAAAACAAAACTGTTTATAAAAAACGATGTTGTGTGAACAGAAAACCCATGATTGAAAATTAATTACAGGGTCTTTACCTTCAAGATAAAAAAATCCAAATTGGGATTTGAATTAAAAGAATAATTGTTTTAAAAAATACTATTTCAACAATTTATCCAAAGCAAGGTGTAATCCAATACCTCTTAATTCTTGTCCTTTAGCTACGATATTTCCTTCTCCATCCAGAAGGAAACCAGAAGGAATAGAATAAACTTGATATAATTGAGAAACAGCACCGTCTTTATCCCAACCGTGGTATTTCCATACTAATTTGTCATCTGCTATTGCTTTTTTCCAAGCGTCTTCGTTTTTATCTAAAGAAACGCTATAAACTTCGAATCCAGAAGCATTCTTGAACTTCATAGATTTGTATTTGTTGTATGCTTCTACAACACTAGGATTTTCCTTACGACAAGGTCCGCACCAAGATGCCCAAAAGTCTATTAATACAATTTTACCTTTCAACTTAGATAGTTTGATTGTTTTACCTTGCGGACTAACCAACACAATGTCTGGTGCTTTAGCATTCACTTCGATTCCTTGTGAAATTTCTTTTCTTGGAATAAAAGCTGTTCCTAATCCAAGGATTAATAAGCATGCAAAAATTATCTTTTTCATCTTCTTGATTTTTAATTTTCTACTATGATCCAATTCTTCTGATGTCCGCACCAATATTGTTCAATCTAATCTCAATATCTTGGTATCCGCGGTCAATTTGCTCTATGTTATGAATAACACTTTTGCCTTTTGCGGATAAAGCAGCTATCAATAATGATACCCCCGCTCTAATATCGGGAGATGTCATTTGAATTCCTTTCAACGTATGTTCGTTATTCAAACCTATAACTGTTGCTCTGTGCGGGTCACATAAAATAATTTGTGCTCCCATGTCAATCAATTTATCAACGAAAAATAACCGTGATTCAAACATTTTTTGATGTATCAAAACCGATCCTTTAGCCTGTGTTGCAACAACTAAAATAATTGACAATAAATCTGGAGTAAAACCTGGCCAAGGTGCATCAGCTATTGTTAGAATTGAACCATCAATAAAGGTGTCAATTTCATAACTTTCTTGAGCAGGAACAAAGATATCATCTCCTCTTCGTTCCAATTTAATACCCAATTTTCTAAATACATTTGGTATAACTCCTAAATTCTCCCAACTAACATCTTTAATTGTAATTTCTGATTTCGTCATTGCTGCCAAACCAATAAAACTACCTATTTCAATCATGTCAGGTAAAATACGATGGTAACATCCACCCAAATTCTTAACACCATCTATTTGTAACATATTTGAACCAATTCCACTAATATTAGCGCCCATTGAATTCAACATTTTACACAATTGTTGAAGGTAAGGTTCGCATGCAGCATTGTAAATTGTGGTATGTCCCTCCGCCATTACAGCTGCCATCAATACATTTGCAGTACCTGTTACAGACGCTTCGTCAAGGTGAATATATGTTCCTTTTAATTTTTTTGCTTCAATTGAATAAAAATGTTCACCAGCATCGTAATTGAACTTTGCTCCAAGCATCGTGAATCCTTCAAAATGGGTATCTAATCTTCTTCTTCCGATTTTATCTCCTCCTGGTTTTGGGATGAATCCTTTTCCAAAACGAGCTAATAATGGTCCAACAATCATGATCGAGCCACGTAAAGATCCAGCTCTTTGTTTGAAATCTTCTGTTTCTAAATACTCAAGATCAATTTCTTTCGCTTGAAAAATAAAAGTTCCTTTTTCTACTTTTTCAATCTTAACTCCCATTGTTTGCAACAAACTAATCAATTTGTTTACATCGATAATATCGGGAACATTAGAAATAGTAACTTTCTCAGCAGTAAGTAAGGGCGCACATAAAACTTGTAAAGCTTCATTTTTTGCACCTTGAGGAATCAATTCTCCTTTTAATGGTTTGCCACCATAAATTTCAAAAGAAGCCATGTTTATTGTTTTTTAAAGGGTTTTTTCTGATTTTTTTGCTTGAAATTCGATTTACTTTTATTTTTATTATTTTGGTTCTGATTCGGACCAATGTTCATATTTCGTAAAATCGTATTTGTATTCATCAACTCATCTGGATTTTCAAGAATCAATTCTCCTTTTGAAAGTTCCTTTAACTGTTGAGCAATGACATTATTTTCTACAGCGTCATTATTGTGTTCCAAAAACTGTTTTTTCATGAAATTGGCCATGGTCGTTTTCAAATACTCACGCTCCTTTTCATCTGTAACATCCTTTGCGCCTTCTAAAATACGTTGCGTGTAACTTCCATAATGGCCAAAACGAATATTACTTTTCGGATAATCCATTATTTCAGGTCGTTCCTTTAGTGCTTCTGGTTTTGGAATTTCGTATGGAGAATCAACATCCAACATAAAATCAGACATCACAAATAAATGTGTCCACAATTTGTGTCGGAAATCGTCAACATCACGCAAATGCGGATTCAATTGCCCCATCACTTCAATGATAGCTTGTGCTGCACGATTTCTTTCGTCTCTATCATCTATTTCCATAGCATGTGCAATCATGTTTTGCACGTTGCGACCGTATTCTGGAAGGATTAATTTACCTCTTGTTGTATTGTATTCCATTTTTTTTAGTTGTTAATTACCGGGTTCTCGATACATCAGCCGTCAATTCGAGTATCCGAGGTACGAGGATGTATCGAGAAAGGCTGACACTCGAACTGACCGGTAATAATTAGTTCTCAAGGAGTTTCCCTAGAGCGTTATTATATAATTCTTTAGCTTCAGTGACAAACCCAAAATGTTCATCATCCACCATCATTTTTCCTTTTGTTACATGCCCAAGTAATGTAAAATTTACCCCAGAATCAATCATAAATTCGATAAAATCTTCTTCGTTATCTTCATTTACTGTCACAACAACTCTTCCTTGACTTTCTCCAAACAAAAAGGCATCTTCACGAATTTCCGAATCAGTTACGATATCAAAACCTAGTTCACGTGGAAAAGACATTTCAACTAAAGTAACATATAATCCACCATCAGCAACATCATGAGCAGCATTAATTAATTCATTTTGAATCAAACCTTTCACCATATTCTGCATTGCATATTCTTTTTCAAGATCAAAATGTGGAGCAGGTGATGCTTTAATTCCATGATAAGTAGCTAAATATTCCGAAGACGAAATATCATTTACACAATCTCCAATAATAAATATTAAGTCACCTTTTGCTTTAAAATCCAACGACATAACACGGTCCTTATCCTCTAAGATTCCTATCATACCAATTGTTGGAGTTGGGAAAACTGGAATTTCAATGCCATCTTTTACTGTTTGATTATAAAACGAAACATTTCCCCCAGTTACAGGTGTTTCGAATTTTAAACATGCAGCTGACATACCTTTGATCGCACCAACAAACTGCCAATATGATTCAGGATTGTATGGATTACCAAAATTCAAACAATTGGTGATTGCACTTGGTACACCACCAGAACAAACAATATTTCTTGCAGCTTCAGAAACTGCAATCATTGTTCCCACTTCTGGATCAGCATGAACATAACGTGAATTACAATCCACAGTCATAGCTAATGCCTTATTAGTCCCTTTAATATTTACAACACCCGCGTCAGAAGGACGATTAGTCGTCATTGTTTTTGTCCCTACCATAGAATCATATTGCTCATAAACCCATCGTTTAG
>VFKM01000055.1 GCA_009885545.1 Flavobacteriales bacterium | reverse complement strand
TAATTCTTTACCTGTATCTGTATTAACGATTGATTGTTTTAGCCCACACACCGAATCTTCTAACATATTCATATTATAAAATTCAAAGTATACAGGAATGGAAGATAATTGTGAAGGATAAAAAGTTTGAAGCCTTGGAATTATTTTGTAACCGGACTTATAGAAATTGGAAGTCTCATCTCCTTGAGTAGCATATTCAATAATTTCTATATCTGAAAATGAAATTGTTTTGGAGAAATCTTCCATGATAAGTGGCTGGCTTGCTTTTACAGATGCAACACTATCATTTAAATCATGTAATTCAAGATTCATTGTGTATTTACCTGGGGCTAATACATATCGTTTTAATTCGTAAAAATCATCGATAATGCTGTCTTTCATAATTGACGATTGTAAACGATAAACATCATTTATAACTGTAGAATCACCGTTTGATATTTGTATAGAAATCGCTAATTCAGCTTGTAATCCGCCTTCTACTGATTTATACTTTAAAGAATGCCCAACAAATTGAAAATATATTTCGATATAATTTCCAGTTTCAGGAGCATAAAATTGCTTATTGTCTAAATAAGCACGAAGGTTTGATTCTTGTGACCATAATAGATTGCTAAAGAATAAACTTACCGAGAATACAATAAAACTGATAAATCGCATATTTTTTGGATTGATGAAGTAAAGTTAAGAAAATCATAGGCTCCTTATAAAAAAATGCTCATTAATTGTATAAGCTGTTGATAATCTTATGTAAAGTCCTATTCTAAAACAACGATCCAATTTTGCGCATAATATTTTTTTGAAAAAAACATGCTTTTTTTCAAAATTCACTTGCCATTATTCAAAGTATTAGTACTTTTGTCGCGGAGAATTGGCAGAGTGGTCGATTGCGGCAGTCTTGAAAACTGTTGTACCGCGAGGTACCGTAGGTTCGAATCCTACATTCTCCGCAAGGAGTTCTAGACCCGTTTCAACGTTAGTTGGAACGGGTTTTTTCATGCTCCAAATTTCACCTAGCTTGCTTGAGAGAAATTAGAGCATTAAAAAATTTGTTTACCTCTATTTCAGAGGGAAACGGGTTTAGAACTCCTTAAGCCTCACCCTCAAAGGATCTTTAATCCTACATTCTCCGCAAGGAGTAATTAACCCGTTTCAACGATAGTTGAAACGGGTTTTTTCATAGCCATTATTTTTAAGGAAATTGGTTTGAATTTCTTAATCTAATCACAAAAAGGATCTGTAATTCTATATTAACTGCAGATATAGAATTATGAATAGTCAATAAATGGAAATATTTCAAAGCCATGACAAGCAGTATAATTGTATGCTTCAGAATTTGATTACCAATTTATTTTATAAAAAAAAAGTAAAGTTTTGTTTTGATTAAAATCTTTATCGTAATATTGCAATATATAATTTATAATAATGGGAATTACTAAATCGGCCTTCTTTTCAGAACGACAAAACAATCTAGCAAAAATATTTAAAGCATTAGGGCATCCTGCAAGAATTGCTATAATAGAATTTTTATTGAAAGCAGATTCTTGTATTTGTGGAGACATCGTGAATGAATTACCGCTCTCTCAAGCCACTGTTTCGCAACATTTGAGGGAACTGAAAGAAATAGGATTGATAAAGGGAAATATTGAAGGGAATGCAATATGTTATTGTATCGATCAAGAAAAATTCAATAATTTGACAAAAGAAATTGCTTCTATCAATGAAGCTATTACACAGAAAAATGAAAAATGTTGTTAAACTAATTAAGCTAAATTAAAATGAAACTTTCAGAAATAAAACAAATTTTACCAAATATAAACTCCGTAGTATTTCAATTACCAAATAATCAATTTGTACCAGCCCATTTCCATGTAACCGAGGTTGGCGTAATTACAAAGAATTTTATCGATTGCGGAGGAACAATTCGAGAAGAAAAAGTAGTTAATTTTCAATTATGGGAAGCTGGCGATTTTGATCATCGTCTGGCACCTTCAAAATTGAACTCTATTATCAAATTATCTGAAGATGTATTGAACATCGATTCTGAATTAGAAATTGAAGTTGAATTTCAATCTGAGACAATCGGAAAATATAACTTAGAATTTAATGGAAGTATTTTTCAACTAACCAATAAAAAGACTGCTTGCTTGGCAGAAGATGCTTGTGGAATTCCGCAAAACAAACAAAAGGTAAATCTATCAGAACTTGGGAATAATGCTGAATCATCTTGTTTTGCCCCTGGAGGAACTTGTTGTTAAAAATTCGTTATCATTTAATGTATCAAAATATCAAAACCCATTGTGATCTTCTAATATCGAAGTTCGATTCCATCTCACCAGAAAGAAAGATCTTGCTTGCTGAAATAGTTGAATATATTCGAAATAAGAAGGAACAGAACCAAGCAATAAATCTAGTTTATGTTTGCACGCACAATTCAAGAAGAAGTCATTTTGGACAAGTGTGGGCGACAGTTGCTGCCCATTACTACAATGTCACTGATGTGTTTACTTTTTCAGGAGGAACAGAGGCTACAGCGTTTAATCCAAATGCGATTGCGGCACTACGAACAATTGGATTTGAGGTATCCGAAGAAGCCAATAGTGAAAATCCTAAGTATTTAGTGCGCTTTGGTGAGAATGAAACGACCACATGTTTTTCAAAGGTATATGACGATTCTGTGAACCCGAAATTGAATTTCGCAGCTATTATGACTTGCTCAGATGCCGAAAACAATTGTCCTTTTATTCCTGGAGTTGAATTACGCATTGGCACAACTTATGAAGATCCTAAGACATTTGATAATACACCTCAACAAAGTGAAAAATACCTAGAACGTTCGAATCAAATTGGTATAGAATGTTTGTATGTTTTCTCTCAAATCTTAAATTCTAAATAACAAATATGACAGCTAATAATTGTGCTCCTATTGCCGAAAGAAAAAAACTAAGTTTTTTAGACCGTTATTTAACTCTTTGGATATTCTTAGCAATGGCTATAGGTATATCTATTGGTTATTTTATTCCAACGGCGGATGATTTCATCAATTCATTCTCCAACGGAACTACGAACATTCCATTAGCAATTGGTTTAATTCTAATGATGTATCCACCACTTACTAAAGTCCAATTTTCGAAAATCCCTAAAGTAATGTCTAAACCGAAACTTTTGGCTGTTTCATTTTTTGTTACTTGGATTATCGGACCTTTTTTAATGTTTTCATTAGCTGTTTTATTTTTGAAGGATTACCCTGAATATATGACTGGACTTATAATTATCGGTTTAGCACCTTGTATTGCGATGGTTATTGTTTGGAATGAATTAGCGGAAGGTAATCGTGAATTAGTAGCAGGATTGGTTGGAATCAATAGCTTATTACAAGTGTTTTTCTTTGGTCTTTATGCTTATTTTTATTTAGAAATAGTCTTGCCATTTTTCGGTATTGATGCCTTGAAAATTGATATTACCATTCAAGAAATTGCTCAAACTGTTGGAGTATATCTCGGGATTCCATTCGGTGCTGCGGTATTAAGTAGAATAGTATTAATTAGAACAAAAGGATTAGAATGGTTTCAAACGAAATTCATCCCTTTTGTTTCTCCAATAACCTTGATATCACTTTTGTTTACGATTGTGGTGATGTTCAGTTTAAAAGGTCAAATGATTGTTACGATTCCTATGGATGTAGTGAGAATTGCTCTTCCTTTAGTTATTTTCTTTGCGGTTATGTTCCTACTGATGTTTTTCTTGGGTAAATGGGCGGGTGCAAACTATGCTGAGAATGCAGCTCTTTCATTCACTGCTTCTGGGAATAATTTTGAATTGGCTATAGCAGTAGCAATCGGTGTTTTTGGAATTAATTCAGGTCAAGCTTTTGCTGGAGTTATTGGACCACTGGTTGAAGTTCCTGCGTTAATAATTATGGTGCAAGTAGCATTTTGGCTGAAGAAGAGATTGTATAAGTAAGAATGAAACAATCAAATAACGTGTTTGTGCTATTATATTATTCTGAAGTTATTTTTTTTGATATTAAACTAGTTCCTAAATCTACTAACATTTTAACCAATACAAATACTCCTGCAAATGCTACTACTCCAGTATGAGTGCCTAATTTCTCGTTAAAAAATTTAAATGCAAAAACACCAAGTACAATTACCACGTGTATAACGATTAACCTGGAGTCAAAGAATTTGTTGTAATCACTTGAAGAAGTATTTTTCCGTTCTCCCAAATAAAAATAGTGGTAAATAAGTTCTAAAAATTTGATGAAGAAAAATGAAAGGATTGTAATTCTAAAAGGAATATCGATTAACATCAAATACATCGCAAAATTAACACCTCCTTGTTTCCCAGAAATATCAATTCCAACAAAAACCAAAAGGAATATCATGTAAAAAAGCAATATTCCAGCTCTTAAAATAAAATAACGGAATGCTTTTACAAAATGAACTGATGAATCAGAATCTTTGGACGCGAAAGCTATTCGAATTGAATTGAAGAAACTCAAACCAAGTGTTTCCAACCAAAAGGCATAAAGTAAAGCAAACACGCTCCAATTGAAAAAAAGAACTCCTAGAAAAGGAATGATATTCATTATAAACTGAAGAACCTTTCCATTTCCAAAAGGAATAATAGGTGGGTTAATATCCATTTCGATAACTTTTAAGGAGTAAAGATAAATTAGATTTCGTAATTCAGAATACAGAATTCGCAATTCAGAATGCTTATCTTTGTCAAAAAATTGAACATGAGCGACAAAACAACCAATATTAGTGAACTAGGAGAATTTGGGTTAATTGATCATTTAACGAAGAATTTTAAACTAAAAAATAGTACTTCGTTGGTTGGAGTAGGTGATGATGCAGCTGTAATATCTATATCTGAAGAAGATTCGATGTTGATTTCAACTGATATGTTGATCGAAGGAATTCATTTCAATTTGATGTATATGCCTTTGAAACATTTAGGATATAAAGCAGTTGCTACTAATGTTTCTGATATTTGCGCTATGAATGGGGTTGCGGAACAAATTACAATTTCCCTTGCAGTTTCCAGTCGATTTCCTTTAGAAGCTTTAGAAGAATTATATGAAGGAATTCATATTGCTTGTGAGAAATTCAATGTTGATTTAGTTGGCGGCGACACAACTTCATCTGTTTCTGGATTGACTATAAATGTTTCAGTTGTTGGACGTGCAAAAAAGAAGGATATTGCTTATAGAAGTGGAGCAAAGGAATTTGATCTTTTGGTTGTTACAGGTGATTTAGGAGCTGCTTATATTGGATTGCAAGTTTTGGAACGTGAAAAAAATGTTTTCAATGCGAATCCTAATATTCAACCCGATTTAGATGGTCATGATTATATCATTGAACGTCAATTGAAGCCAGAGGCTAGAGTTGATATTATCGGATATTTAAAAGAACTAGATGTTGTTCCAACGTCAATGATTGATATTTCAGATGGTTTGGCTTCAGAGATTTTACATTTGTGCAAAGCAAGTAAAGTTGGTTGTCATATTTACGATGAAAAAATTCCAATTGATTCAAAAACGTCTTTAACAGCAATAGAATTTAATTTAGATCCAAGTACGTGTGCGTTGAATGGTGGAGAAGATTATGAGTTATTGTTTACGATTGCACAAGCTGATTTTGACAAAGTAAAAGGCAATCCACACATGACATTCATTGGACATATGACAAATGAAAAGGATGGAACTTATTTTATCGACAAAAATGGATCTGCAATTGGCTTAAAAGCTCAAGGGTGGAATCACTTTCAAGGATAAGGATTCAGAATTATTTGAACCAGCTAGCGTATTTGATGTAATTATCCGCGATTCGTTGTACTTCGCCTTTGAATAATTCTGGTGAAAGCGTTTTAACTTTTTTAGCAGGAACTCCGGCATAAATACTCCACGATTCAACTCGCGTTCCTTCTAATAAAACAGCTCCTGCCGCAATAATACAATTTGATTCGATGTAGCAATTATCCATAACGATTGCCCCCAT
>VFKM01000112.1 GCA_009885545.1 Flavobacteriales bacterium | reverse complement strand
TGTTGGAAATGCGCAATGAAATTCAATCCAAAGTTCGTAAAGACATGGATCGTCAGCAACGCGAATATTTCCTTCACCAACAAATGCGTACAATTCAAGATGAATTAGGAGATAATCCGCAAGAATCTGATGTCCGAGATTACAGTTCAAGAGCTGAATTTAAAAAATGGGATGAACGTGTTTCAAAAATATTTTACAAGGAATTAGACAAATTACAACGCATGAATCCGCAGGGAGCAGAGTACAATGTGCAATCTAATTATTTGGATTTAATGCTTGATTTACCGTGGGGAGAATATTCGAAAGATAATCTGGATTTGAAACGTGCAAAGAAAATTTTGGAACGTGACCATTATGGATTAGAAAAAGTAAAAGAACGAATTTTAGAATATTTAGCTGTTTTGAAATTGAAAGGAAACATGAAATCACCAATATTGTGTTTTTATGGCCCTCCTGGAGTTGGAAAAACTTCGTTGGGAAAATCTATTGCTGAAGCGCTTGGGAGAAAATATATCCGCATGTCATTAGGTGGTTTACACGACGAATCTGAAATTCGTGGTCACCGTAAAACGTACATTGGTGCTATGCCAGGGCGTATCATGCAAAACATTAAAAAAGCTGAAAGTTCAAATCCTGTTTTTGTTTTGGATGAAATCGATAAGTTAGGAAGAAGTAATCACGGAGATCCGTCTTCTGCATTGTTGGAAGTTTTAGATCCTGAGCAAAATAATTCTTTTTATGATAATTATATTGAAACTGAATATGACCTTTCGAAGGTGATGTTTATTGCAACTGCTAATAATTTAGGCGAAGTTCAAGGACCTTTGCGCGATAGAATGGAAATTATTGAAGTCAATGGTTATACGATTGAAGAAAAGATTGAAATAGCTAAACGCCATTTATTACCGAAGCAAATTGAAGATCACGGAATCAGTAAAAAAGACATTACGATTGATAACAAAGTAATGGAAAAATTGGTAGAAGAATATACCAATGAATCTGGAGTTCGTGGAATGAATAAAATGGTTGCTAAATTAGTTCGTAATCGTGCGCGTCAAATTGCGATGGAAGAGGAATTCACAGCAAAAATTAGCATAGAGGATTTGTTCACTGTTTTAGGAGCGGGTAGAGGAAGAACAAAATATGAAAGCAATGAAATAGCTGGAGTTGTAACTGGTTTAGCTTGGACAAGCGTTGGAGGAGATATATTATTCATTGAATCGTCTATCACGAAAGGGAAAGGAAAATTAACCTTGACTGGAAATTTGGGAGATGTAATGAAAGAATCTGCTGTAATTGCTTTGGAATTCTTGAAAGCACATAGTAGTTGGTTGAATTTAGACCAAGAAGTATTTGACAAACACAACGTCCATGTCCACGTTCCAGAAGGTGCAACACCGAAAGACGGGCCAAGCGCTGGAATTACCATGTTAACATCATTAGCTTCTTTGTACACACAGAAACGCGTGAAGAAAAATCTTGCAATGACTGGAGAGATTACTTTACGAGGAGAAGTTTTACCAGTTGGAGGAATCAAAGAAAAAATTCTTGCTGCAAAACGAGCAGGAATCAAGGAGATAATTTTGTGTGAGAAGAATAGAAAAGACATTGAAGAAATCAAACAAGATTACTTGAAAGGATTGACATTCCATTTTGTAACACAGATGAAGGAAGTATTAGATCTGGCATTGACAAAAGAAAAAGTATTCAACGCGATTGAAGTGAACTAAAAGCGAACGGATAAAAAGTAAACGTTCTAAATTTTGTCTGTTGATGATATTATAAGATAAAAAAATCCCGAGTCAATTGATTCGGGATTTTTTGTTAAAATTTATTTGGTCCGCTGAAGTTTCACTAAGAAGAGTTTGGAATGGGTGTTTAATTAGCCACAGATTCACAGATTTTATTTATTCAATAAGAATAATAAAGGAATCCAATCTGTGTATCTGTGGCTTTTTTATTTTTCATCAATCCTTCTTCCAACTCTCATCTTTTCCTTTGATATAAGGAATTCCTTGTTTTTCAAGAGTTGTTTCTAATGCATTGATTCGTACAATCATTCCATCCAATTTCTTTCTGAAATCTGTATATTCATCTTGTGCGATTGATTTATTGGTTTGTTGAGTTTTTGTGACACCTGTTGTATTATCCCAAAGCATATACGAAACCATTCCCAATCTTTCAGTAAAACTTGGCATTGCTTCAAACTCTTTTGATTTTCTTAGGCCGTCTCCCCAAAGTGCAAGAGCACATTCATCATAAATTAATCGTAAAGCACGTGTTTCTTCCATCAATTTAAGATCTGTATTTGGATAAGTCAATAAAGCACGATTCAGCGCATCCAATTTTTCTTTTGATTCACCCAATAAATTTGAAGCGCCGTTGATACTTCTGTTTAATTCAGCTACTTCTTTTCGGAAATTGTCTAATTCTTCAGTATTAGTTGCAACCAATGTTTGATTATTCAACGCTTTAACTGTGAAATTCACTTTTTCCGTCAACGTTTCAATCACACCATTATTCAACAATAAAACTTCAACCGAATAAACACCAGCTTGAACCAAGAATCCATTGTTTTTATTCAATGTACCATTCACATTAACTGGTTCAGTTGATTCTTGACGTAAGTTCCAAGCAATTCTTGAAATTCCTTTTGAAGGTGTTGAAATTAATCGTCTCACTTCTTTTCCTTTCGAATCTCGAATAACATAGATCAATTGAACACTTTCTTCTTGTTGTTCTTTTCTTAATTCATCAAATGTTGGATAGACAACTACTTTTTTGTCCTTTTCTAAGGCCTTTTCCTTTTCTTGACGAATAGATTTTAATGTTTTGTAATCGTCCTTGATATTTAACGTGAATATTGCTCCAAATTCTGAATTTGAAGCCGACCACATATTTGCTCCTTGAAATCCTGTTCCTTCAAGGCCTAATGGATCAGCTGGAACGTACAACAATGCATCTTTGATTGGAAATAAATACGCTTTCTTGTCGAAATTCTCTTTCTTCAATGAACGCAAAGGAGTATAGTTGTCCAAAACATAAAAACCTCTTCCAAATGTTGCAGCAACTAAATCATTTTCTCTTTTTTGAATGTCTAAATCATACACTGCAATCGTTGGTAAACCAGCAAGTTTTGTCCAAACTTTTCCACCATCATTTGAAAAATAGGCGCCGAATTCTGTTCCAACGAACAATAAATTTGGATCAACATGATCTTGTTTGATGCAATATACAGTTCCTCGTTCTGGTAAATTTGAACTGATTGAAACCCAAGATTTACCTTTGTCCGTACTTTTCATCACGTATGGTTTAAAATCACCTGAACGTTGGTTATTGAATACAGCAAATACTTCATTTTCTGCGTGCAATGAACTAGTTAGCATGTTAACTCTGGTGTTTGCTGGAATTCCTGTAAATGTTGAAATTTTGGTCCAAGATGCTCCGTCATTTTCAGAAACTTGTATCAATCCATCATCTGTTCCTGCATACAATAATCCTTTTTTCCTTGGAGACTCGTCCAACGCAATGATGTTTCCATAAATTGAAGTTGATGTATTTTTCGCAACAGCATCAATCGACCAAACTTGTCCCATTACTTCCAATTTGTTGCGGTCCATTTGTTGCGAAAGATCCGGAGAAACTGTTGTCCAATCATCTCCTCTGTTTGTGGTTTTGAAGACTTTGTTAGCAGCGAAATACAACGTTTTATGATCATGTGGAGACACCAACAATGGCGCGTCCCAATTCCAACGGTAAGCTGCTTCACCTTTTCCTGGCATTGGTTGAATTGGAACTTTTTCACCTGATGCTTTGTCATATCTTACAATCCAGCCATATTGAGCTTGAGCATAAGCGATGTTTGGATCAACTGGATCACATGCTGATTCAAATCCATCTCCACCATTGGTAATAAACCAATCTGAATTTAAAATTCCTGTTACATTCGTTGTTCCAGAAGCTCCGCCCATCGAATTGTTGTCTTGCGTTCCTCCATAAATATTGTAAAAAGGCGCTGAATTATCGGTTGCTACTTTGTAAAATTGAATAATTGGAAGATTCGCATAATATTTCCATTGTGCAGCGTGGTTGTAGGTTTCATATAACCCACCATCGCAGCCAACTAACCAGTGATCAGTATTGTTTGGGTCAATCCAAATGGCATGATTGTCAACGTGCTTGTTACTTTCACCCGTGTTCTTGAAAGTTTTCCCTCCATCTTCTGTATGATGAAGATACGTGTCCATAGCAAATACCTTGTCTTTGTTTTGATTGTCACACATAATTTCTTGGTAATAATTTCCACCTGTATTATAGCCTGACATTTTTGTAAAACTTTCTCCTTTGTTTGTTGAACGGTAAAAACCACCTTTGTCATCTCTACTTTCCAACATCGCATAAACATAATTAGCATCAACAGGAGAAACAGCAATTCCAATTCTTCCCATTGAACCTTTTGGGAGACCTGAATTTTTTTCCTGCCATGTTTTACCACCATCAGTTGATTTATAAAAATTAGATTCTGGTCCACCACCAATATATGTCCATTCTTGACGTCTTCTTTGATGAGCTGCAGCATATAAGATGTCTGGATTTGTTGGGTCAATTGCAATTTCAGAAATTCCTGTTTCATCAGAAACGAATAGCGTACGTTCCCAAGTTGTTCCTCCGTCCATTGATTTGTAAACACCTCTTTCTCCACCAGCTTTCCAAAGAGGTCCATATACAGCAACCCAAATTATGTTTTCATTTGTTGGGTGAATAATAATATTACCAATATGCTCAGATGTTTTTAAACCCATATTTGTAAAGGATTTTCCTCCATCTAACGATTTATAAACACCATCACCATAAGACACTGCACGTTGGTTATTATTTTCACCTGTTCCAACCCAAACTGTATTTGGATTGGATGGAGCTAATTCAACACAAGCAATAGAATAAGAACCGTAATTGTCAAAAATTGGAGAAAATGTTGTCCCATGATTAGTTGTTAACCAAACTCCACCACAAGCCGCAGCTACATACCATTTATCCGCATTTTTTGGATGGACGGCAAGATCAATAACTCTTCCAGAGGTTAAGGCTGGTCCAACTAATCTAAAGTTTAATCCACCAACGGTACCAGCATCAAATAAAGGTGTTGGTTCTGTTTTTTTAGTGTCTTTTTTTTGAGCGATAACTGGAAGTCCAAGTGTTAAAGCAAGAACGGAAATATAAAGTTGTTTTTTCATTTTTAGCAATTTGGTTTTAAATGTAGGCATTTCAACAAAAAAATTGTTGGTTTAAATAGATGAAATGTTTGATGAATATGCTAAAAGGAATATTAAGTGAATAAATGGTTCTGTGAAACTTGATTTTGGTGTAACCTTTCGCTCAATTTTTCGATATACCTATTTGGGTACGAAATTTGTTTTCGCCAATTTCAAAATTTGATTTTTATTTCAGTATGAAGCATTTTTACCTTTTCTTTATTTTTTCGGGTTTGTTTCTTTATTCTTCTGCACAGGAAGAGGATGAATCGTGTTTGCCTCCAAACAAAAAAGTATTGAAATTAATTGAAACTGGAAGTGCTGCAACGGATGCAAAAACTGCTGTTGATAATTTCAATGCAGCAATTGAAGCCGTTCCTGATAATGCGATGGTGTATTATGAGTATGCAATGTATGCTTATTTCACTGGATTAGAATATTACGATAAACAACCAAATCCAGCAATGGGGGATAGAAGCTTCCAAAAAGCTGAGGATATGTTTATCAAAGCTCTGGAGAATTGTTCAGATTATCATGCAAATTGTTCCTATTATTTAGGAGTAATCAATTACACGCAGCAACAAAAGCCAGAAGCAATTAAATGGTTCAATGTTTTCAAAAATTTCAAAAGTTCTGATAACTCTAGATTTCCTGACGATATAATTCAAAAAAAGAATGATGTCACTGAAGTGCTGAAAGAACTTGATGCTGAACAGGAATTATTAAGCAATGAAGTTCCGTTTGCACCTTCAATTGTTAAAAATGTGAGTACGGCAGATAAGGACGAATATTTCCCAATGATATCCCCTGACAATGAGTTGATTTTTTATACACGAAAAGTTGACGATGCCCAACTAGGAGACTTGGTTTCTAAATGGGTAGAAAAATTTACTTTTTCTCAACGCCCAGATATCAAATCCCCATTTAGTTCTGGTGAATTCTTGAAACCACCATTTAACGATGGCACATTTACGAATTATGGAGCTGCAACATTATCTGTTGACAACAAGGAAATGATCATTTGCGCATGTAAAAAAGAGCAAGTATTCGGTCAAGACTATTTAAATTGCGACTTGTACACAACAACCTATGAAAGATCAGGAAATGGGGGTAATGATTTTACCTGGACGACATTAAAAAATATGGGAGCTGGGATAAATACCAAAGACGGATGGGAAGCACAACCGTCCCTTTCGGCAGATGGAAATACTTTGTTTTATACTGCTGCGCGACCAACAACCAAGGACAATGATATTTTTGTCGTAAAGAGAAAAGACGATGGAACGTGGGGTGATGCTCGACCATTTGATGAAATAAACACAGATGGAAAAGATAAAAGTCCATTCTTACACCAAGACAGTGAAACCCTGTATTTTGTTTCTTCTTGCACTGATACGAGAAAAGGGGTTGGTGGATTAGACATCTTTTATATCAGAGAATCAAGTGAAGGTTGGTCCGAACCAAAAAATATTGGTTATCCGATTAATTCAAAAGAAGATGAATTAGGTTTGTTTGTTTCAACTGATGGTAAAATTGCATATTATTCTTCAAGAGTTGGTGGTAATTGGAATATCTACTCATTTGAACTATATGAAGAGGCTCGTCCAAAAGGAGTTGCTATTTTAAAAGGTGAATTAAAAGATGAATCTGGTGATCCTGTAAAAGATGCTACGATTGAAATCACCTATGCAGGTTCAGATGCCGTGACACAAGTAAAAGTAAATGGTGACGATGGAAAATACGCTACTGTTGTAAAATTGGATACCAAACAAGATGTAATGGTGACGGTCAAAAAAGAAGGTCACGCATTTGATTCCAAATTAATAGCCAAAGAAGAATTTAAGCCTGATGTGGTCGTAATTCGTGACAAAGACCTTACAGTGAAAGAATTAAAAGTGGGTGAAGCCTATACAATCAATGATATTTTGTATGCTACGAATTCTGCAGATTTGAGCGAAAAAGCGAAGTTTATATTACGTGGATTTAGTAGGTTCTTAAAAGAAAACTCATCGATAACAGTTGCAATTCAAGGTCATACAGATGATGTGGGAGATGATAAACAAAATTTGTGGTTATCTGAGAGCAGAGCAAAAGGTGTAAAGGATTATTTGGTTTCTTTAGGAATTGACTCTGAGCGTTTATCGGCTAAAGGATTTGGAGAAACACAACCGAAATTGGAGAATTCTTCAGAATCAAATAGAGCAAAAAACAGAAGAACAGATTTTGTTATTGAAACGTTATAAAGGATTCGTTATTCGGGATTTATGATTCGGGATTGAAACTTGAAAGAGAATTCTTTTGTATTAAATATTTCTTCAAAAAGATGAGGGTAATACTTCTGCATTTCAGCATTCATTAGGTTGATTGGCACATCCTCGAAAGTTCCATAGTTGAATTTATATTCCATGAATCGCTTTCCATTCTCAAATTCTTGAAAAAGAGAATCCGTTTCCCCATTCCAATCAAGGGGAGTTACATTTGAAATTTTACAAATTCGTTGATCAAATGCTGGTGTACATTTTACCCATTTGTTATTGATGAAAAGTTCAACAAATCCGTGAAAAACTATTTCTTCTCTTCTCAAATAGTGAGTCAATTTTTCAATTCCAATGTGATTTGTAACAATGGCATAACCCAATCGAGAATGAATATGAAACTTTCTAGCGCAAGCAGCCAAAACAGTTGATTTCTCAACGCACCAGGCTCTTTTTTTTAAAAGAACGTTAGAAGCTTTTAAACCATTTTCAGTGAGGTCCAAATGATAAGGGTCATAAAGAAAACTATCTCTTACAAGAAAATAGAGTTGAATCGCTAATTCTTTCTGCTCTTTTCGTGAATCAATGTTTTTAGTGAATTCATCAAAATTTGGATGATTGAAATCTAAAAAACATGTATCCTTTAAATATTCTTCCATTATAGCTTATAATTCACTTTATTTGTTTGGCAATTTTAAGCATTTTATGAATACTCGGCAAACTGAAAATAGCGATTCTTTGTTTAACAGTCCTTATCCGTTATTAACACGTTTAAAAGATTGGGTTTTTGGTTTTGAAAAACCGGATAACTATACACAAGTCACGTTCTATTTGAATTTCGTATTTTGGGTTATCTTTTTCATTTGGAGTTTTGCTAGTTACCTTACTATTTCTTACCGTCATTTAATTTTTGAACAGAAAAAAATTCCTGTTGAATTGATAATTAAAGCAAGGGGAGAAGTACTTGGTTTTGAATCATCTGATTTTCTAAATCGTTTATTGACTTTTCATTCGGTCAGCCTAATTTGTTGGATGCTTGTTTTTATTGGACTCGTTTTAATTTGGAGGAAGAATGAAAAATTTGCTTACTTTTTTTTCGGCGGAATGGTGTTATATGCTTTGATGCTCATCTTTTATTTGAATTTCGATTATTTTATGGAAGATACAACCACTTTCGATAAAATCATATTATTGGCTATGAACGCGAATGCTTTGATGTATTTCTTTCTTTTACGCAAAGAAAAACAAGGTGGAAGTCTTAGTTTTTTTGGTGAAGATGAAGAAGATGAGTGAGTCGGTCAATTTTTTGATCTGGTTCATCTATAATCAAATGTGCTTTTAAGTATATACTTTCTCGTTCAACTAGTTTCTCAGTAATAAAAGATTCTAATTGCTCTTCATTTAAATTGGCAATTAAAGGTCGTTTTTTCTGACCTTCTTTTAGGCGAAGTAGTATGGTTGATGGTTTAATACGCAAGTAAACAGTAATTCCTTTTTGATTTAGTTCCTCCATTAAATTATTGAAAATAGGAAGTCCTCCGCCAGTTGCGATAATACAATTTTCACTACCCACTAATTGATTGATAAATTCTTTTTCTTTTTGACGGAAATAAGCTTCACCCTTTGTTTCAAACAACTGAGAAATACTAATTCCTTCTTGGTTTGAAATTTCTTTATCGCTGTCAATTAACTGATATCCAATAGCTTTTGCTAATTTTTTACCAATAGTCGATTTTCCAGCTCCCATGAACCCAACGAGAAAAATAGTTTTCATTTTGTAAAGTAAAGTAAAATGCTTGAATTATTAAAAAAAGTTCAATTTGAATAAGTCTTAATATCCAGTTAGTTAGTTATTCAAGAGCATAATTTTGCAAAAAAAATCGAAATCACCTTGTTAAACAAAATAAAACTAATATCTTTGCAGCCGCGTTAGCGATGATTCCGTAGCTCAGCTGGTAGAGCAATACACTTTTAATGTATGGGCCCTGGGTTCGAATCCCAGCGGGATCACGAGAAAGCCTCCTTTTTAAGGAGGCTTTTTTCATTTAGCCCGAAAACACTGCAAATTTCAAGTTTTAGGTTCGGACAAAAACAACAATAAAAGGCAATAAAATTCAAAAACCCTGTCACCAAATTTGTCACCAAACTAATTTCCGAAATTAGGTGACAGAAATTACTTGAATCACAGGTGGCATCTATTATACAGAACTATCTAATTGTTGTTATAACGTGTAAAAATTCCTGCTTAAAAGGAGTGATACATTATGATTTGGGCGATTCACAACTCATTTATTAATAAAACATGTGAATCATGAAAAAAAATCAAAAACTGAACATCCGGTTCAGACTAAATGAACAAAAAGAAAAGGGTGGTAAATCCCCGATTTACATTCGAATTTATTTGGATGGAAAAAAGGCCGAAATCTCAACAAACTTTGTAGTTAAATCCTCTCAATGGGATCCAAGACAATGCAGAGTACGAGCAAGTACTGATAATAGCCAACTCATTAACGCGTATTTGGATTTGTCAAAAAACACGATTATGCAAGATTTTTTGGAACATGCAGCCAGGGGGATTTCATGTAAAACACAAGATCTCAAAAACAAATTTCTAGGTATCGAAGAAAAGCCAATTCATAAAACCATTCTTGAAGCTTTTGATTACCATAACATCAAAATGGAAGAAATGGTGAAGATTGGAAAGATTGTAGATAAAACACTACTTCGCTACAAGATTACCAAAAACAAAGTGGAAGCTTTCATGAAGTATCATTATAAAATTGCCGATAAGCCACTTCCTGAAATGCGCCTGATGTTTGTTACAGAATTCGAACATTATTTGCTCACTGTAGACAGGTTGCAATCCAATACAGCATATAAGTACATCAAGAACCTAAAGAAAATTGTTACAATGTCTGTTGGGCTGGATTGGATTCCATCCAACCCTTTTGCAAATTTCCGTTGCTCATACACTAGTCCTGATCGTGATATCCTCACACAAGGTGATTTGGACAACATCATTAGTAAGAAATTCCATATTGAGCGCCTAAGTGAAGTCCGTGATGTATTTGTTTTTTGTTGTTATACTGGTTTTGCTTATGCGGATGTGTTTAAATTCAATCAGAATGCAGTTATGATTGGTTTAGATGGGAATTACTGGCTTTCAACAATTCGTCAGAAAACTGGAACGAAAGAAAAAGTTCCTTTGCTTCCAATTGCATTGGACATCATCGAGCGGTACAAGGACCATCCTTACTGTGTAAAGCAAGACAAGTTACTTCCTGTAAATAGCAATCAACGGTACAATTCCTATTTGAAGGAGCTTGCAGATGCTTGTGGTATAAACAAACATTTAACAACCCATATTGCTCGACATACCTTTGCTACAACGGTAACTTTAGCGAATGGTGTTCCTATAGAAACAGTGAGTGCAATGCTTGGCCATACTAACATTCGAACAACTCAGATTTATGCGAAAGTGGTTGAGCATAAGATGAGTGAAGACATGGAAATTCTGAAATCTAAGCTTTTTGCGGTTGGCAAAAAGGATAAGAAAGTTGGATAAATAAAAAGCGGCCTCGGTCGCTTTTTTTATTTTAAAAATTTATTGTAGAACGTAAAAAAAATACGTTCATGAAACCGAATTTTGTTTCCACACAAAATGATACATCCAACCATTCTTAAAACACTAAATTATCTTTATGGAATACTATATTGCTACTGCTAAAAACTTTTGTGATGACCTAGAGCAGTTGAATTCAAGCG
>VFKM01000168.1 GCA_009885545.1 Flavobacteriales bacterium | reverse complement strand
AGCGTCTCACTATCAATCATCGTCACCCATTTCCCCATTTTTTTCTGAATGATTTTAAAATGGTGTACTTCTTCGGGACTCACAAATGAAATCGCTTCTCCTGGATTTTCTGCTCGACCAGTTCTACCAATTCTATGAATGTAATCTTTAGGTGAACGAGGAAGCTCGTAATTGATTACGCAGGGCAAGAAAGTGATATCAATTCCACGAGAAATCAAATCTGTAGCCACTAAAACCCGTAATTTTCCTTCTTTAAAATTCTCCAAAGCTTTTGTTCTTGCTTGCTGACTTTTCTTACTGTGAATTGCCATGGCGTTGATTCCATTTTTCTGCAATTTATCCGTTATTTTATCGCAATTGAATGTTGAAGATGCAAAAACCAATACTTGTCTGAGATCGTTGGTTTTGATTAAATACCTTAAAAGTGGACCTTTTTTTTCTTCTGAAACAAAGTATCCAAGTTGTGAAATCAAATCAATATTGTTTTCCTCTTCTTCGATTTTTATAACCAATGGCTCATTTAATAAAATGCGATTAATTGAATCAACATCGTCACTTAAAGTAGCGGAGAAAAGTAAGTTTTGACGTTTTTTTGGAAGCAAAGAAAAGATGCGATTCATTTCATCCTTGAATCCAAGGTTCAACATTTTATCTGCTTCGTCTAAAACCAAAGTATCAATTGCAGAAAGGGATACGGCATTTGAATCAACCAATTCTAATAAACGTCCAGGAGTTGCAACTAGTATGTTGACACCCATCATCGCTTTCATTTGTGGATTGATTGCAACACCACCATATACCGCCATTGTTTTCAAAGGGGTTGTCAATGCAGAATTGAACAATTGAAAAACTTCACGCACTTGAACTGCCAATTCTCTTGTCGGAACAACCACCAAAACATTGATGTGTCTGTTTCTTGAAAGGTTATTTCCCTCGAGATTCATTAAAATTGGCAAAACGTAACTGGCAGTTTTACCAGAACCCGTTTTTGCTATTCCAAGAACATCTTTTTTCTTTAAGATCGCAGGGATTGCTTCTTTTTGAATTGGAGTTGGTTCTGTGAAATCTTGACGACCTAAAGCCTCAATTAATGATGAAGAGATTCCTAAAGATGAAAAAGGCATTTGATTGTTTTAATTAATTGGGTGCAAGATAAGCCTTATTTAATTATTCGGTTCAATATGAATCAATACATGACCCAATTCTGGAATTTCTTCGCGCAAGGTGTCTTTCAAATTGTGGGCTAAATCATGGCCTTCTTTCACGGAAATTGTACCATTTACAGTTGCATGTAAATCCACGTGATATTTCATTCCGGCTTTACGGATGAAGCATTTTTCGGTGTCTTCTATTCCTTCAACAGTTTGTGAAACTTGGCGAATGGTTGCAATTAAATCATCGTAAACGTGCTCGTCCATAATTTCAGCAAGTGCAGGACGGAAAATCAAATAACTATTGTAAAGAATAAATCCAGCAGCAAAAAGCGCTGCCCAATCATCCGCTGTTTCATACCCTTTTCCAAAAAATAAAGCGACAGAAATACCTATAAAGGCCGCAATAGAAGTAATTGCGTCACTTCTATGATGCCAAGCATCTGCTTTTAAAGAAGAACTATTTGTTTCCTTACTTTTCTTTATAACAATGCGATAAGAAGCTTCTTTCCAAAGAATTATGGCTCCAAGAACAAATAATGTCCATGCTTTTGGTAAATCATGGGGTTTTTGAATATTGAGAATACTTTCGTATCCAATAATCGTTGCAGATGTAATGAGAAAACCAACAACTAAAAACGTAATCAATGGTTCGGCACGGCCATGACCATAAGGATGATTTTCATCGGCAGGTTTGCTCGAATATTTTAAACCAAACAATACTAAAAATGACGAGAAAATATCTGTTGTCGATTCAATAGCATCAGCTATCAGCGCATATGAATTACCGAAATAACCTGCCAAACCTTTGATTAGAGCTAGGCTTGTATTTCCAACAATACTAAAATAGGTTGTTTTTACGGCAGTTTCTTCGTGTGTCATTTTCACTTTTTATGAGTTAGTAAAGTTCAGAATAATTCTTGTTAAAAACTTAATATTCTACTTAGAAATCGCTTCTTAGTATTGTGTACCGTTTTTTTTGATAGATTTGAATAACTTAAAACTTTTCAAGATGAATTTTTATTTGATTTCAGGTGTTGTTGTTCTTTTAATTTTAATTGCCTCATTTATTACTGTTCAACAAGGTACAATTGCAGTAATTACTATGTTCGGGAAGTACCGCAGAATTTTAACCCCAGGGTTGAATTTAAGAATTCCTATTTTGGAGAAGGTATTTAGTCGTGTTTCAATTCAAAATAGAGCAATTGAAATGGAATTTCAAGCAATTACGCAAGATCAAGCAAATGTATATTGCAAAGCGATGTTGGTTTATGCTGTTTTGAATGCAGATGAAGACACGGTTAAAAATGTAGCCTTTAAATTTATGGATCAACGTAGTTTTTCTCAAGCGTTAATTCGTACAATCGAAGGTTCTGTAAGAGGATTTGTTGCGACTAAAAAGCAAGCAGAAATATTATTATTGAGAAGAGAAATCGTTGACGATGTAAAAAATAGTATGGACTTAACTCTTGAAACGTGGGGATTCCATTTGATAGATTTACAATTGAACGATATCACATTTGATACAGAAATTACTGCTTCGATGGCGAAAGTGGTTGCCTCAAATAACTTGAAAGCAGCAGCAGAAAATGAAGGTCAAGCTTTGTTAATCACTAAAACAAAAGCAGCTGAAGCTGAAGGAAACGCAATTAAAATTGCAGCACATGCAGAAAAAGAAGCAGCACAATTGAAAGGACAAGGTATTGCATTATTCCGTGAAGAAGTCGCTCGTGGTATGAGTGAGGCAGCTGAAAAAATGCGCGAAGCCAAATTAGACACGTCGTTAATTCTTTTCTCAATGTGGACAGAAGCAGTTAAGGAATTTGCAGAAAAAGGACAAGGAAACGTTATTTTCTTGGATGGTTCTGTTGATGGAATGCAGAAAACAATTCATCAAATGATGGCGAATGATATATTGAAAAAATAAATTTCAAGATTTTAAAATATGGATTTTGATTGTATTTTTTTCATTTTTAATGTAAAATTATTTAGGATTAAATTTCATTTGTTTTTAAGTGTTTAAGCAACCTTAATTGATGTAATTACGTTATATTTATATATTTATTAATAACAACCTAGTCTTTAGGTTTAACCTTAGTCGTAAAATGAATAATTTACTTCGTTTTTTTATTATATTTTCATTATCACAAACATCGATTTTTGCTCAAATTAACTCAGAATCTTCTGATACAGGTATTGCAACCATAACAGATAGTTATTGTGTAACATTAAACACGAATGAAGAGTTAAAAGAAGTCTACAAAATAAATATAAGCGCATTCAATTTTCCTTCAGAAATCGATGCAAAGAAAGCATTTGGTAAAATTTCAAATAATTATTTATCTTATAAAGTAGATTACGAGCAACAAGTTGTGTTTTTAAAAGTACACAGTGATAGAACGGTAACTCTTAATTCAGTATTTTGGTGGAATGAATACTTATTAAATAAATGTCAATAATCCAAATTCCAAGAATTTTCAAATAAGATAAAACATGAAATTAATACTATTACTTTTTTCACTCTTTTTGTTGTGTTTTCATCAAACGAGTTTTACCCAAATCAATGGAAATGGAGCATATCTTATTGGAAATAATATTGAAGTAGCAATAAACAACTCTGGATTTGAAGGTACTTATGATTTAGCTGGTTCAAATTCTCGAAGTGATCAGACAGATGCCGCTGTTTATTTTGGGTTTGTCGCTAATCCACAGTTAAATAATTGGGCAACATATGATGGCGATTTTTTTACTCCAGGTTCTCCAGAAAATGGCTTTGGAATTGAAATAGCAGGAATTAGTTATTCTAATAATGCAGCTGATAATTCCTGGGGAAATGATATTCCTGGTACTTTATCAAATTATGTTGTAAATGGTGATTGTATTTCTGTAGAATGGAATGGAGATATTAATAACGTACATATTAGAATAGTGTATAACATGGTTACCACAAATTTGTTTTATACAACTGAAGTTACTCTTACAAATAATTCTGGAGCTACATTGAATGATGTTTACTACTATCGAAATGTAGATCCTGACAATAATGTTGTTTTGAATGGTTTTTATGAAACAAATAATACAGTAGATGCTCAACCTACAGGTGGGTGTCCAAAGGCTTTGGTCTCAGCGACGCAACCAGTTATGTCAGGAATCCAAGCCTCTTATCTTGGACTTGCAGCGATTGGTCCAAATTTTAAAGTTTGTACAGGAGGTTTTACAAATAGAGATGGTTCGGATATTTGGAATGGCGTAGGATTTACTTCCACTGTTGGTGTAAGTCAATATATAGATGAGGCTATTAGCTTGGGATATAAAATCACAACATTTGCGGCAGGGGCTTCCGAAACATTTAAATTTGCAACAATACTTGCCGCGACTCAAATTGACGAAGCATTTTCCAACTTATATAGTTTTGATTATCCTGGTGCAGTAATCGGCGGTTCTTCAGAATGCTCACCAACTATTGATGAGACAACAATTTGTGGAAACACACCTTCAACTATCAGTATGGTAGGACCAAACGTAAATGATTACACTTGGACTTGGTCACCTGCACTGGGTTTAAATACAGCGTCTGGACCTGTTGTTGAAGCTTTCCCAAATACCGTAACTACATATACAGTAACAGGTACTCCTGTTAATTCGTGCTTAACGTTAGTTATTGTAAAAACAATCGTTGTTTATCCAGGTATTGACATTCAAATCACTGATCCAGGGCCGCTTTGTGCAGATATCACCTTGGCAAGTATAAGCATTGTTGATTTGAATAATGCATCTAACACCGCAATGACTTTCCATGGAAGTGTGCCTGCATCATCTACTGACATGTCAGATCTTTGGGGTTCTTCAACTATTGGTTTTGGTGACATAGTTTATGTGATGATTGCAAGTACAACATCAAATTGTTTTGATGTAGAGCAAATTGTGTTGGACTTTTCAGGAGGAATATCGTCTGGTCCTGATGTAGTCGCTGCATATTGTAATTCTGTTGGAACAATTAATCTTAATTCTTTGATTCCGGCTGGAACAGACCTCTCTGGAACATGGATAGAAACTTCGTCAGCAACCGGTCAATTTACTGCAATTACAGGAAGTTTTATTCTAACGGGTTTACCGGATGGTGCTTATACATTTAGTTATACTGTTCCTAGTCCACCACCTTGTAACGGTCAACCAGCAATTTATACGATAAATATTGTTTCTGTAGCTAATGCAGGATTAGACAATGCATCTACACTTTGTAATGGATCTGGAATAATTAACTTAAACACTATGTTAAGTGGTGCTGATGCAGGTGGGGTATGGTCAGAAAATAGTGCAATCAATAGTGGATCGTTTATACCATCGACATCTTCTTTAAATACAAATTCAATGGCACCTGGAGTTTATACTTTTCAATATTTAGTGAATGCATGTGTGTCAGATGTTGCTGAGATGACGATTACGATTAATTTTCAACCATTATCAGGTTTAGATTCTACAACTATGATTTGCAATATAGCTGGTTCTTCACTTGATTTGAATACGTTGTTGCAGTTTGCAAATACAGGTGGAACATGGTCAGAAACAACTGCTGTTCCAAGTGGTCAATTAAATGCAATTACGGGTGTATTTAATGCGTCAGGACTAGCAACAGGAGTATATACTTTCAACTATACACAAGCGCCAAATGCACCTTGTCCAGGTAATTTTGCAGTGTTTACAATCAATGTAACTGGAACACCAGATGCTGGTTTAGATGCAACTATATCATATTGTTCTTCAGCAGGAAGTTCGATCAATGTTAATACTTTATTGAACGGTGCTATGCCTGGAGGAACATGGGTCGAGAGCACGATGCCAGTGAGTGGCCAATTTAATGCAGCTACCGGTGTATTCAATTATGGTTCATTAGTAGCAGGAACATACACTTTTGAATATGTTTTACCTGGAAGTGCAGTTTGTATTGGGGATACAGCTGTAATTACAATTACTACTATTCTAACACCTGCAATTACTCAATTAGCTAATCAGGTTCATTGTGGTAGTTTCGTTTTGCCAGCAATTATTGGGACAAATTTAACAGGTAATGAAGCTTATTATTCTGGTGTCAATGGAACTGGCACTCAATTTCTTGCAGGTGACACGATAACCACAACACAAACACTTTACTTATATGATGAAACAGGAACTGTCCCTAATTGTTCTAATCAACAGACAGTAAATATTGTTATAAATGGAGATCCACTTGTTAATTTTACAGCAAGTGTAACATCTGGTTGTGCGCCATTAACAGTATTTTTTACAAATACATCTGTTGGTGGGACATTAAACAATTGCACTTGGGATTTTGGACCAGCGTCGCAATCCAATAATTGTAGTTCATTTGAGTATACTTATCAAAATGCAGGAGTGTATGATGTTTCGTTAAGCGGCACTAGTTCATCTGGTTGTAGTGTGGATTTAACAATGATAGGATTGATTGAGGTTTTTCCAGTTCCAATTGCTGCATTTACTTTAACACCAGCAATTACAGATATATTTGATACAACCTGCGTGTTAACAAATCAATCTACTGGAGCGTATAGTTATCTTTGGGATTTTCAAGATGGAGCAAATTCTACAGATACCAACGTCAGCGTAACCCATTTATTTCCTGCAACACCTAACGCAGGCTATAATGTAACATTAGTGGCTACTTCAATTGATGGTTGTGTGGATTCTGTAATACATCTATTTACAGTAATGGATGTAATTTTATTTTATATTCCAAATACGTTTTCACCTGATGGGAATGAATTCAACAATAGGTTTATGCCAATATTTACTTCTGGTGTAGATCCTTTTGAATTCTCAATGTTAATCTATAACCGATGGGGGGAAATTATATTTGAAACAAAAGACATGCATAGTGGATGGGATGGGACGTATGGTGGAAAAATAGTTAAAGATGGTTCGTATATTTGGACATTGCAATTCAAGGAAACGATGTCTGAGGATCGTCATACATACACAGGACATATAAATATTGTAAGATAAAAGTTGACACAAGTTCCGTTTGGAGTGGATAATAGTTGTGAAATAGGGTGTGAGAAATAAAAGTCACACGCTAGGGGTCAATAGTATATTTTTTTATTTTGGATAATATATAAAATCAAATGATTGTCACTGAAAGGCTGTTCTAAAGTATACTCAGTCAAATATTGATATTCTGATCAATCCAATATATCCGATTCACTAATAAAAATACCTTTCTGTTCCAAATTCTTCAACGAGTTCGTATTTTAATTTGGCGTTAGTACTGTCTTTTGTATATAAAACGATTTTATTTGAATTTCAATACCCACAATTCCACCTCTTCTTCGCTTCTCCAATGTTGATTTCTATTGGTTTTTTCGGATGCTTCTTTGACTGATTTTTTAAGACATTTTTCTAAAACAAATCGTCCACCGGAAAGAAGCTCTTTTTCGATTGGATGTTCTGATGTTACCTGCGTAATTTGTGCTAAATTGGAAAAAAGAATTACAATTTTACCATCGGGAAGCAAGTGTTTATGTGCTGCTTCAAAGAAATCTGGAAAGAGTTGTTCGTTGTAATAGATTGCTTCATCCAAGCGATTTAATTCTTGAGTAGTGGGTAACCACGGTGGATTAAATACAATCAATTCGGTTGGTTTTTCCCATTTACCAAATAAATGCCCAAAATCAACTTCTATTTTTCGCGCTAATTTTGTGCCTTCCATGGACGCTGTCAAACCAATAATCGCGTTGGGATTAATATCCGTTCCAAATGATTTTTGAAAACCATGTTGCACCAACATTAAAGAAAGTACTCCACTCCCAATTCCAATATCAATCGCCTTTTTTTTAGGTCCTTCGTACCGTTTCAACCAATTGTCAAAAAGAATTAAATGTTCAAATCGCGTTGGGAAATAAACGCCATAGTAGGGGTGAACCTTGTTACGTAAAACTGGAATATTGATTCCATTCTTATACCATTGCCAAGCGCTATTTAATCCTTGAATTTGGGGTAGTGGCAAGAAAAAATCATTCAATCCAGGATACAATTTTTCTAACCATCCAATCACTGGAGCTTTTCTAACAATTAGTTTATGTCCTTTGACATGAATTAATATAAGATTGGATAATTTTCTGAATTCCGCACGAAAGGCTCGTTGTTCAAGAAAAGTTTCATTTGGAAGGTTGTTTTTAAGGTAAGTTGTTAATTCACGAAGTAAATACAATCCATTGCTATAAAATTCTTCTATCAAAATTTGCTCACTAGCAAGTAAAGATTGAATTGTTTCTGAAATATCAGATTCTCGTGTAAAAGATCCTATTTCGATTCCCGATTTGATAGGTTCGGGTCTGTTTACTTTTAAATCAGTACTTATCATTGTTGCAAGGTAAGAAGAAACTTGAGTTGGTTGGAGAGAATTTATGTGAAGTTGATTGTTTAAGTTTTATCCAAAACCTTTTCATATGCTTTTCTTGGGCTTCCTCTGAAATGTACTTCTCCACAATACACATAACCCATTTTATCAAATAGATTTAGCATAGCACCATTATCAAAATTTGTATCCGCTTTAACACTATGAATGTTGTTGTCTTTTGCAAATTCTTCAATGTATTTGAATAGAATTTTGGCCATTCCTTTTCCTAAGTGAGTTTCTGCAATTGCTACACGATGAAAAACAACAAAGTCATTATTTGTAAGCCATTTACCGACGATGTTTGCATATTGTGGTTCATCGTTTATTAGTATAGCACAATATCCAATGATTTTGTCATTTTCTGTTAAAACAAAACCAACTCCCTTCTCTATATCATTGTTTACTGATTCTGGATTTGGATAACCATCTTGCCATTGATTACTACCGTCTTTTTTTCGGCGTAAAATGGCGTCTTGTAAAATCTCCCAAATTGGAGCAGAGTCAATGGTGTTGGCTTTTCTAAAGTTGTAATTCATTGAAAAGGATTATTTATTATTATCTTGATGATGCAAGCCATTCTTTGACAATGGAGGAAAGTTGAAGCGCATTTTTTTTGATTTCTTGCATCGAATTGAAAGTTGCAACTGCTCTATTGTTTTCTTTCCAAATCAATAATCCGAAGTCATTTTTTATAAGTTTCCCTTTCGGTTGTACTTTGACTTTTGCTCCACAATGAAAAATGATTTGAAGGTTTTTGGGTGGTTGAATTTTAATCGTTATTCTATCTTGTTCGGCAAAACTATAATTTGGGCCATTCCACTTTATATTTTCTGTAAGTTCTATATTAGCATTTAAAATTAATAGCCGTAATACTTCTATTTCACTTCTAAATGGGTGATTTTGATCATCTAAAAACTGGGTAACTTCTTTATTTTTATTTACTGATTCCATTTCTAACTTTCAACTTTTTTTAAATGCTTTCAGTGTGCTTTTTAAAGTTATTTAAAATTGATTGCCAACCAAATTGTTGAACTTCAGGTGGATTTTCATTTTCTGCATCGAAGGTTGAAGTAACATTCGTAACCTTTCCATTACTTTCAAAAAGAGTAGTTGATTTTCTGCCATCTTCCATCGTATAAGAAATTTCACTGTGCTCGACTATTTGGTCATAGATTAGAATGAAATCAAAGCCAAAACTCCCATCTTTCGCTTCCATTCTAGTGTGATTTTTACCACCAATTCTCAAATCGTTTTCGGCAAATGGACAATGCCAATCATCTGAAGCAAAGTTCCACTTTTTAATATGCTCAGGATTGGTCCAACATTCCCAAACTGTTTCTATTGGAGCGGTCACAAGTGCACTTACCGTTATTTTAGTTGACATAACTTGGCGTTTTAATAATATTAAGATTTGAAATAACAATAATAATGATAAATTTCAATTGAAACAGAATCATTATGCTAACTCATAGGAACTTTATCGAGAGTTTAATTTGGGATTTTTGGTGGTTGTAATAGTTTATTTATTGAATCTTAAAACATAGTAATTAGCGCCATGGGAAATTATTATACTTCAAATTTCTTAAAAATGATACTCGCAATGTGTCCACCAAACCCAAACGTATTACTCATAGCGTATTTCAATTGTTTTGGTTCAGCTTTACCTAAGGTAAAATCATATAAATCCTTGAAATCTGGTTCGATGTCGGTTGTGTTAATTGTTGGGGGAACAATGTTTTCTTGCAATGCCATCACACAGGCTATTCCTTCAATCGCACCAGCAGCACCTAATAAATGGCCCGTCATCGATTTTGTTGCAGAAATGGACAACGATTTACGTTCCCCAAAAACACGTTTCGCTGCGATTAATTCTGAGTTATCACCTTGGTGTGTTGATGTTGCGTGCATGTTGATGTAATCAATTTGATCAGCAGAAATTCCGGCTTCTCTCATCGCTTCATTCATGCCTAACACAGCACCGTCTCCTTCTGGATGCGTTCCTGTTAAATGGTATGCGTCGGCAGCCATACCGCCACCTACAATTTCACCGTAAATTGTTGCACCACGTTTTTTCGCATGTTCGTATTCCTCTACGATCATCGCACCAGCACCTTCACCCATTACAAAGCCATCTCGAGTAACATCAAATGGCCTTGATGCTGTTGAAGGTGCATCATTTCTTGTTGATAATGCTTTTGCAGATGAGAAACCGCCAATGGCAGATTCTGTAATTGCTGCTTCTGAACCACCAGTTATAATCATGTCTGCTTTGTCCCATTTGATATAGTTGAAAGCTTCAATCATCGCAGTATTGGATGTCGCACATGCTGAAACAGGGCAGAAGTTCACACCTCTTAATCCATATTTTATTGAAATAACACCTGAAGCGATGTCGACAAGTATTCTTGGAATGAAATAAGGTGTGAAACGAGGTGTTCCATCTCCCTCACAATATTCTTTCATTTGATCTTGGAATGTTTGAATTCCTCCATTTCCAGAACCCCAAATTACGCCGATTCGATCTCTGTTCAACGTTTCAAAATCAATATTACCATGACGAACGGCTTCGTCTACTGCAACTAGTGCATATTGAGAAAAAGGATCGTACTTGCGTAATTCTTTTACATCAAAATGATCTTTTGCATCGAAGTTTTTCAGTTCACAAGCAAAAGTTGCCTTAAATTTCGAAGTGTCAAATTTGGTTATTGGAGCGGCGCCACTCACGCCATTTTTTAAACTTGTCCAATAATCAGCTAAATTATTGCCTATCGGAGTCAAAGCTCCAATACCTGTAATTACTACTCTTCTCATGCTTGCCAAATTTGGGATTCGGAATTATAATCAAATCTATGCTCAATGTTCTATGCTCAATGTTCTCAGAGAAAACCGAGTTCCAATTTCGCTTCTTCGCTCATCATATCTTTGTCCCAAGGCGGATCAAAAACAATATTTACTTTGGATGATTTTACCCCTTCAATTAGGCAAACTTTATCTTCAACTTCCTTCGGCATTGTTTCAGCTACTGGACAATTTGGTGATGTTAAAGTCATTTCAATCTCAACATTTTTATCTGCGTCAATTCTAACTTCGTATATGAGCCCAAGTTCAAAAATATCAACGGGAATTTCTGGATCATAAATGGTTTTTAATACATCTACTACGATATTTTCTAAGTTCACTATTTCGTCTTCCATTTTGTAATTATCTAATCCAGTTCTTTTAATTCTAAGCTTTGTCAAGATTTAACAAAGCTGTCATTTTCATTTTTTGAACCATACTCAATAAACCATTTGCCCTAGTTGGAGAAAGGTGTTCATGTAATCCAATTGTATTGATAAAGTGCAAATCAGCTTTTGCAACTGATTCTGGTGTTTCATTGCTCAAAACACGTATTAATAAGCCAATAATTCCTTTTGTAATAATGGCATCAGCATCTGCTGTGAAAATAAGTTTTCCATCAACAACTGTTGAATCGAGCCATACATTCGACTGACATCCACGAATTAAACGATCATTTGTTTTTTTGTTTTTGTCAATCAATGGAAGTTCTTTTCCAAGATCAATGATGTATTCATATTTAGCCATCCAATCATCAAACATTTCGAATTCTTGGATTATTTCTTGTTGTTTATCTTCTAGAGTCATATTTAACAATCAATTTATTTCAACATGTTGATGCTTTTCTCAACAGCTGCAATAAAAATATCTACTTCTTCTCGTGTATTGTAAAACGCAAAAGAGGCTCTCACAGTTCCTGGAATTTGGAAAAAATCCATTAAAGGTTGTGTGCAATGATGGCCAGTTCTTACTGCAATACCCTGTTTGTCTAACAATGTTCCAATATCGAATGGGTGAATACCTTCAACGACAAAAGAAACAACAGATGTTTTCTTTTTCGCTTCTCCAATAATATCTAAGCCTTCAAATGTGTCAAGCATATCTTGAGCGTAATCTGCTAATTCTTTTTCATATTTTTGAACAGCATCCATGTCCAATTCAGACAAAAATTCAAATGCTTTTCCTAGACAGATTCCACCAGCAATATGTGGTGTTCCCGCTTCAAATTTGAAAGGTAATTCGTTGTAAGTTGTATGTTCAAATGTAACACGAGAGATCATATCTCCGCCACCTTGATATGGAGGCATTTTATCTAACAAAGCTTCTTTTCCATAAAGAACTCCAATTCCAGTTGGACCAAAAACCTTATGTCCTGAAAACACGAAAAAGTCACAATCCATATCGACAACATCAATTGACATGTGTTGAATACTTTGAGCTCCATCCACCAATATTTTTGCACCAACGGCATGTGCTTTTGCAGCTAATTCCTTTACTGGATTAATTGTTCCTAGTGTATTTGAAATATGTGTAACAGCAACAAGTTTTGTTTTAGAATTCAATAATTTATCAAATTCTTCTATAATTAATTCTCCTTTTTTATTGATTGGGGCAACACGTAATACCAAATTTTTTCGCTGACATAGCATTTGCCAAGGAACAATATTAGAGTGATGTTCCATTGCTGTGATTAGAATTTCATCTCCAGCAGAAAGTAATTCACCATATGAAAAAGCAACAAGGTTAATACCGTCTGTTGTTCCTTTCGTGAAAATTATTTCTTCCGACTTTTTAGCATGAATGTAATTCTGAATTGTTACTCGAGCTTTTTCGTATTCTGTTGTTGCTTGTTGACTCATGAAATGCACACCTCTGTGAATGTTAGCATTGTCTTTTGAGTAATACATGTTGATTGCATCAAGAACCACTTGCGGTTTTTGTGAAGTTGCACCGTTATCAAAATAGATAAGATTTTTGTTGTAAATCAACTGTCGAAGTGCTGGAAATTGTTGTCGAATTTCCCTAACGATGAATGGTTTTTTTGTTCCTTCTGTCATAACTAAGTACAAAGATACAACAATCGTTATTTTGAATTGTTCTAAAGAAGAAAAAAATGAAAACTTTTAAATAATTATAAATTGCTAGTTAAAAGTTACTAGTTGGTTGTTTGATTTTGCGTATTTATAATTTTTCAGAGGAAAAATTCAAATTACGAAACCTATGAGGACTATGTGCCTTAAAATATATTATAACTTAATCATGTCTTTCGAAGACTTTTTCTCTTGCAAAACATCATCTTCATAATATGCTGAATGTATTCTTCTTTGAACACTAAAGTCTTTATTAATAGTGAACGTTGAAAATGTTTCTCCATGAACTGGAGCATCTCCACCAATTGAATATTCACCCAATTTCAAGCATTTTTTTACAATTCCATCCTGGATAAATGAGCAGTAAATTTCAGTTCCAGAATAAAATGGACATGCCTCATAAGAGCTATAATCCACGGACCACAAAATAAAACTTGAATCATTTCTTTCAATTTTGCCTATGATGTTTGCATTTGCATCTTTCAATTGAGCTAAATCAAGACTATTGACATACTCCTCATATTGATCCATTTGTTTCAAATGATTTAATCGGACAACATCGTAAATATATCCTTCCGTGTAATCTTTACTTTCTGTAAAATTACTCACCAACAGTTTTATTTCTTCATCTTTTAATCCTTTTCCAGCTTTGAATTTTTTGAAATATGCAGAATCAGCTTTGAAAGGCAGGTTTAATGTTTTGTATTTTAAATGTGTTTTTTGAAGTAGAACAGGATAATTGACAATTAAATTGACCTTAGCTTCATTCGAAATGTCAACGTTGTCAATTTCAGTTTTTTCACTTTTCTGAACGGTTTCTTTTTTTGCTGAAGTACAAGCAAAATTGATAAATATCAATCCTATAAAAATGAATTTCAACATTTGTATGAACTATTTTTTGTGAAAAAGCATTAAAAACTCCTGATTTCCGTCACCTCCAAGTATTGGCGAATCAATTTGCTTTTGAAAAATTAAATTATTGACTTTCCCAGCTTCTTTTATGTCTTCTAACATTTCAGGAAATAGACTTTTGTTTTTCACAATTCCACCTTTTCCAATATTTGCTTTGCCAACTTCGAATTGAGGCTTAACGAGCGCAATCACATAACCATCTGGCTTTAAAAAAGAATGGATAAATGGAAATATTTTCCCTAATGAAATAAAAGAAACATCTACAACACAACCGTCTATAGGTTCTTTAATAATATTTGCTGTTAATTCGCGAACATGTGTTTTTTCCAAATTGATTACACGTTCATCGTCATTTAAACGTGGATGTAATTGATTTTTCCCAACGTCTACCGAATAAACTCGAGCAGCACCATTTTTCAATAATACCTCTGTAAATCCTCCCGTTGATGCTCCAATATCTAAGAAAACACCATCTTGAATAGTTGGTTTCCAATTTTCAATTGCTTCAATTAGTTTCAAAGCGCCTCTTGAAACCCAAGGAATTTCCTCTTCAATCATTTCAATAACACAATCAACAGGGAATTTTTTACCGGTTTTAGTGACCAATTTCCCGTCAACTTTTACTCCAACTTCCCGAATTATTTTTTCTGCGCGCACTCTAGTCGTTACTAATTTGCGCTGTAAAATAATTTTATCCAATCGTTCTTCCATAGTGCAAAGATAGGATTTGGTATTGTGAATTCCGAATTCCGAATTTTGAATTCCAAATTCTAATTACCTTTGTACTTTAATTGAATGGTTTGAAAACAATATACATTACACGACGAGAGACTTTCAATGCTGCACATAAACTGTGGAGAGAAGATTGGTCAGAAGAAAAAAACTGGGAAGTTTTTGGAAAATGCAGCAACAAAAATTGGCATGGTCACAACTTTGCTATTTATGTTACAGTGAAAGGGATCCCAAATGAAAACACTGGCTTTGTCATTAATTTGAAAGAATTAAGTCAAATATTGAAAGATGAGGTAATTGAACCGTTAGATCATAAAAATCTAAATTTGGATGTTCCTTTTTTAGCTGGAATGCTCGCGTCAACTGAAAATATGGCCATTCAGATTTGGGACAGAATAAAGAATCCAATTGCACAAGCAGGAGGTGAGTTAGTGAAAATAAAATTAGTGGAAACGGAAAATAATTATGTTGAATATTTTGGTGGGAAAGAACCATTTTAATTCTGATTTGTTTTCTAATAAATACACAATATGTACGACGATAAAATAACAGAGGATTTAGCAAAACATTACAAAGAAGTACTTTCTCAAATTGGTGAAGATCCTGAACGTGAAGGATTAGTTAGAACACCTGAACGCATGGCTAAGGCTATGCAATACTTAACTCATGGATACGATATTAATCCCGACGAATTGATAAATCAAGCCATTTTTCATGAAGAATATTCTGAAATGGTTATTGTAAAAGATATCGACGTTTATTCAATGTGTGAACACCACATGTTGCCATTTTTTGGAAAAGCGCATGTTGCCTATATTCCAGATGGAAAAATCGTTGGATTAAGTAAGGTTCCAAGAGTTGTAGATGCATATTCAAGAAGATTACAAGTTCAAGAAAGACTTACCATCGAAATTAGAGATTGCATACAAAGGACGTTAAACCCAAAAGGTGTAGCAGTTGTTATTGAATGTTCGCACATGTGTATGCAGATGCGCGGTGTTCAAAAGCAAAATTCTGTTACCACGACAAGTGCATTTACAGGATTATTTATGAATAATGATGCAACAAGAAAAGAATTTATTAATTTAGTTCAAGCAAAATTACATTAACTATGAATGAGATAATTGATCAACACGAAGGTTATACAAAAGAGATAACCAAAGAATTTTTTAGAGATGTATACGGCTATATGTTTGCCGCTTTAGGAATCTCTGGAATCATTGCATATATGGTTGGCACTGGAGAGCAAGTTGTTTTTGAAGATGGAAGGTCAATGCCTGTTTTCTTTATAAAGTATTTTTTAACTGCAACTGGCGGAATTTCACCCTTATTTTATGTTGTGATGTTTGCTCCTCTTGGTTTAGGACTATTGATTCAAATGGCATACAGACGTTTGTCATTGGCAGTATTAATGGTATTATTTATAGCCTATTCATCATTGATGGGCTTAAGTTTGAGTACGGTTTTCATTGTTTACTCAATGCCATCAATCATCTCAACATTTTTTGTTTCTGCTGGAGCATTTGCAGGAATGGCGATTTTAGGATACACTACGAAAACAGATTTAACGAAGTTCGGAAGTTTAATGTACATGCTTTTCATTGGGATTTTCATTGCTGGAATTGTTAATATTTTCATGCAGAGTAGTATGATGAGTTTTGTGATTTCCGTAATTGGCGTATTTGTTTTCACAGGTTTAACTGCATATTATATGCAACAATTGAAGGGGACAGCTCAAGATACTTCTTTATCAGGTATTGATAGAAGTAAGTTGTCTTTGATAGGTGGATTACAATTATATATCTTATTCATTAATCTTTTTCTTTCTCTTTTAAGAATCTTAGGATCAAGAGATTAATGCTAATTTTAATAGATTAAAAGCCATCTGTCAATTGTCGGGTGGCTTTTTTGTTGAAGGAAAAATAAAAAAAGTTGTTTATTCTATGATTTCCGTTCGATTAATTTTTTAATTTTGATAAAAAACAACGATTATGTCAGATAATTTCTTCGAAGGTTCTAGTGTTGCTGTAGGTACAATTTATACAATTTTTGTTCTTGGTGTAATTACTTGGATCATGATTTGGGGTTAAACCCAATTCCCAGAAAATAAGTTAAGCTGTCAGCCTCGCGCCGATGGCTTTTTTTATGGTTTTTTGTAAACGTTATTTCAATTAAAATAAGTACTTTCAATTGTAACCATTCAATCAATATAAGATGCCTTTCAATTCAATTTTTGCTTGGATAATAAAAAAAAGAATTCATCAAATTGATTTATTCAAAAAGTATCCCTTTGAAGTGCAGCAAGAAACATTTGAAAAACTAATAGCCGCTGGATTGAATACAGAATGGGGATTAGAAAAAAAATTCGCATTAATTAAATCGTATTCAGATTTCAAAAACCAAGTTCCTTTGCAAGATTACAACGACGTTCAACCTACCGTAGAACGTTTGATGAACGGAGAACAAAATTTAATCTGGCCATCCGAAACAAAATGGTTTGCGAAGTCATCAGGAACAACTGGAAGTCGTAGTAAACTGATTCCAGTAACAAAAGAGTCGTTAGAAGATTGCCATTATAAAGGAGGAAAGGACCTTCTTGCAATATATTACGATAACCATCCCAATGGTAAATTATATAATGGAAAACACCTTGTTGTAGGTGGGTCTATTGAAGATAATCCTAACAGTAACGATTCTTATTTTGGCGATATTTCTGCAATAATCGTGAATAATTTACCGTGGTGGGCAGGAATCAGAAGAACTCCGTCGAAGGAAATTATCCTGATGAATGAATGGAATTCAAAAATTGAAAAAATGGCAATAAATACAATGAATGAAGATGTTCATATCATTGTAGGTGTGCCAAGCTGGACAATGGTTTTAGCAAAGAGGATTCTAGAAATTACGGGTAAAAAGAACTTGAAAGAAGTTTGGCCAAATTTAGAATTGTTTATGCATGGAGGTGTCAATTTTGAGCCGTATAAAGAACAATTCAAAGCGTTAATTCCTGATCCTGAAATGAATTATGTGGAAACATATAATGCTTCTGAAGGCTTTTTCGGCATTCAAGATCAACTTGATTCAAATGAATTGTTATTGATGTTGGATTATGGTATTTATTATGAGTTTATTCCAATGTCGTCATTTGATGGTGTAAATTCAAAAAAAATTTTCAACCTTGAACAAGTTGAAACTGGGATTAATTATGCCTTAATAATCTCAACAAATGGAGGATTATGGCGCTATATCATCGGAGATACAATTCAATTTTCTTCAATCGATCCCTTTCGATTTAAGATTACTGGACGAACTAAAAGTTATATAAATACGTTTGGTGAAGAATTAATTGTTGATAATGCTGAATTGGCTATTGCTTATGCAAGTAATAAAACGAATTCACAAATTAGAGATTATACGGCTTGTCCTGTTTTTATGACTAGTATTGATCACGGAGCTCATGAATGGTTAATTGAATTTATAAATGAACCAGATGATTTGAACCGTTTTGGAATGTTGTTAGATGAAAAACTTCGAGAAATCAATTCTGATTACGATGCTAAACGGTATAATAATATGGTTTTGAATCCGCCAATTATAAAAGTTGCAGAAAAAGGAACGTTTGATGAATGGTTAAAATCTGAAGGGAAATTAGGAGGACAAAATAAAGTGCCTCGACTTTCAAATAATAGAGTTATTTTGGAACAAATATTGGTTCAAATGACCCATCTTCAAAAAAAGTAGAAAAAAGTGAAAAAAATCCTAATCTTCTTGTTTTTTGTAATTCTAGTTTCAAAAGCTCAATCACAAGTTTTTGATTCTTTGCATTGGGAAAAAAACGGAGAATATACTATCGATCAGGATGATATTTGGTCTGTTGATGTTTTAGGAAATGTATATATCACCAAAAACAAAGCACTTCAAAAATTCGATTCAACTGGTGTTTTAAAGTTTTCTCAAAGCATCAAATCATTTGGTAGAATTAAAGAAATTCAATCCATTAATACAATGAAATTAGTGACCTTTTCAGAAGAACAACAGACTGTTTGCCTTCTCGATAATACCTTGTCATTAAGCGAAGAATGTTTGGATTTATCAAATTTCGATATTGGAAATGCTTCGCATATTGCAGTTTCAGGACAACCAGATAAGTTATGGGTAGTTGACCAACTTAATTCTAAATTACTCCTTTTAAGTCTTAATGGGACAAATCAATTTCAAGAGATTAAGAACTTAAAAGGCATTTTAAATTCAGCTGAAATCGTTTCAATTCAAGAAGCAGAAAATCACTTGTTTTTAGTCGATTCGACGGGAAAAATATTTGAATTTGATTTATACGGATCTTTGCTAAGCGTTTTTGAGTTTGACACTTTTAAGAGTATGTTTTTTATGGATAAATCGTTTGTATTAGTCAGAAATGACTCGGTCAATATTCGTAAAATAAATGATTCATCAAATGATTTTATTAAGTTACCAACAATCGGTATTTCTGAGGTCAAATTGTCGGGTAATTTTTTCTATTTTCGTGCAGAGAATAAAATATTAAAATACGCCCTCACTTTACGCAATTAATCCTTGTGAATTAAATCAATTGTAGTAATTTAGGCAGTCTAAATTTGAATGAATATGCATATCGCAGTCGCTGGAAATATTGGATCAGGTAAGACTACGCTAACAAAGATGTTGGCGAAGCACTACGGATGGGAAACACATTTTGAAGATGTAGAACACAATCCATATTTAAATGATTTTTATGAAGACATGCAACGCTGGTCGTTCAACCTTCAGATTTATTATTTGAACAGTCGCTTTACGCAAATTCAAGAAATTCAAGAAACGGATAAAAACGTTATTCAGGATCGCACGATTTATGAAGATGCTTTCATATTTGCACCAAACTTACATTCTATGGGTTTGATGACAACGCGTGATTTCGAAAACTATTTCTCCTTGTTTAACTTGATGGATTCTTTTGTTTCGTCTCCAGATCTATTGATTTATTTGAGAGCGAGTGTTCCTACATTGGTAAATCAAATTCAAACTCGTGGACGTGATTATGAAGAAAGTATTCGTTTGGATTATTTAAAACGTTTGAATGAGCGTTACGAGGCTTGGATTTCAACTTACGATAAAGGTAAATTGCTAATTATTGATGTCGACAATAACCGTTTTCCCGAAAGCCAAGAAGACTTAGGAAAAATTATCAATGCTATCGATGCTGAGATAAACGGTTTATTCTAAGAAATCACGAATCCCAAATTCTGAATCCACCGTATGATTATAGTTACAGGAGCAGCCGGTTTCATAGGAAGCTGTTTGGTGAGTCGCTTAAACAAAGCAGGTCACACAAATATTATTGTTGTAGACGATTTTTCAAAAACTGAGAAGGATCATAATCTTGAAGGTAAATCAATTACAGCAAAAGTTGGCCGTAAAGATTTCATTGCTTGGTTGAATGATTTTGGTGATGAAGTCGAAATGATTTTTCATATTGGTGCTCGCACAGATACTACTGAGTTTGACACTACCATCTTTGATGAATTGAACCTTAATTATTCGAAAGATGTTTGGAATGCCTGTGTGATATTTTCAATTCCTTTAGTGTATGCTAGTTCTGCCGCAACTTATGGTTTGGGAGAATTTGGATACAAAGATGACCATTCGCAAATTGACAATCTTGTTCCATTGAATCCTTATGGTGATTCTAAAAATGATTTTGACAAATGGGTATTGAAACAAACACAACATCCACCATTTTGGGCTGGTTTAAAATTCTTCAATGTTTATGGCCCAAATGAGTATCATAAAGGTAGAATGGCAAGTGTTATTTTTCATGCATTCCGTCAAATAAATGAAAACGGTGGAATGAAATTGTTCCGTTCTCATAATCCTGATTATACAGACGGTGGACAATTACGCGATTTCGTTTATGTCAAGGATGTTGTTGAAGTATGTTTGTTTCTAATGGAAAAACATCCAAATTCTGGTATTTACAATTTAGGTTCTGGTAAAGCACGCCCTTTCTTAGATTTGGCAAAAAACACGTTTAAAAGCATGGATGTTCCTGAGAATATTTCATTCATTGATACACCAATAGACATTCGGGACAAATACCAATATTTCACTGAAGCTGACATGACTAAAATGTTAGAAGCGGGATATAAAGGAGGTTTCCATACGCTAGAAGAAGGAGTAAAAGATTACGTTCAGCATTATTTGATAGGAGAGAAGTACTATTGATTTATTAATCCAAAAGATATGCAATTTTTTAAATTCACATTATTATTGCTGATCTTTTCTAGTTTAGAATTACAAGCACAAACAATCATTCCAACTTCAACGAAGCCTTTTAGTATTGGTGAGACAATTGAATTTCATTCAACTGTTTTAGATGAAAATCGTACGCTGAACATCTATTTACCAAATGGTTATTCACCTGATTCCTTAAAAAAATACCCTGTTATTTATTTGTTGGATGGTTCGGTAGATGAAGATTTTATGCATGTCGTCGGCCTTGTGCAATTCGGTTCTTTTTCATGGATTGAAATGATTCCTGAATCAATTGTTGTTGGTATTGCTAATGTTGATCGAAAAAGAGATTTCACCTTTCCAACGAATAATGTGAAAGATAAAGTGGATTTTCCTACAACTGGAGGTTCTGAAAGATTTATTCAATTTATTGAATCAGAATTAGAACCTTTTATTGAATCAAATTACAAAACTGATTCGATTAATGCGATTATTGGACAATCCTTGGGAGGACTTTTAGCAACCGAAATTCTATTCAAAAGACCCGATTTGTTTGATAATTATATCATTGTCAGTCCAAGTTTATGGTGGGATGATCAATCTCTTTTAAAGTTAGAACCTACAAATTTTACATCTAACAAATCAATTTTTATTGGTGTAGGAAAAGAAGGAACGGTAATGGAAAAGGATGCAAAGAAATTGTACAAGAAATTGGATTCTTTGAAAAGGAAAAACGCTAAAATTTATTTTGAATTCTTTGAAAAACAAAGCCATGCTGACGCATTACACCTAGCCGTTTATAGTGCTTTCGAGAAAATTTTTAAGAAGGAAAAGGTTCATTGATTAAGGGACACAATACAAAGTATCATAAGATGTCGAAAATCCTGCCCAAACTCCTAAAGCTCCTCCAACAATATTAGATGGTATATTTGTCGGTGTTGCAAAAGGGTTTCCAGCAGTAGACATTTGAATGTATTTTTTCTCAAAAAAACTAAAAACATTTCTATCCATTTTTGAGAGTTTAACAACAACGGAATCACCTAAATGGTAATATCCTTTGTATTCGTCTGGAACGGTAGGGTCATCCCATACCATAGGGTTTTCATAAAAGAAGTCAAATGTTAGACCATCAAAAAAATCATCGTCAAAAACAGGGTTATAGGTTTTGGTGAAACCTTCATCAATTGGTTGTCCATCTAATCCAATATTGATTCGTTTTACTTCCCATTTATAGGCGTCATATTGACCTGGAGTATCAGAAAGTGTTGCCCACGAATAGCCGTAATCAGTAAATGATCCATCTGGTTTCCAATATAATTGATCAAAATTAGTTGCTGGCATAATTGTCGTCATTGAGGTATACGTTTTACCTTCAAAGTTTACTGTTAAATAATATGTTTTTCCAACTTGTCCCCACATACTTGTATTAAAGGTTGTATAAGCACATAAATGATAATTAGCCAATTCAGCAACTGAAATTCCAAATAAATCAGCTGCTAATGCTTCTGTTCCAGGAGGAAGATTATCTGTGCAAATTTCATCTAAAACGACTTCAGTTGTCCCGTCCCCAACTGTAACAGATGCCCCAGATACAAAGGAAGCTAGAAAAGCATCAATATTTGTAGGAGAATAAATGTCTTTCGAACGAGATATCAATACCAATGGTGGATAGCCTGTTTCAATACTTCCATCGATCACCAGTTGCTCCTCAAACCCCGGAATATCAATGGTAACCTCCTTAGTACAAGAAGTTATTGCGAAAAGTAAAATCAATAAAAAGAATAATTTTTTCATTTTCTATGTGTTTATTATTTTACCACTAACGCACCAAGTTCACAAAGATGTTTCACAACTATGTGTCCTATGTGCCTATGTGTTTTAATATTAAAATTCGAAATTCCATGTCACACTCGGTATAATCGGAAACAATGAAACTTGCTTAACTGTTATCTTAAAATCGCCATTCAAAAAATCCCCATTACTATCCACGTACATAAAGAATGGATTTGACCTGTTATAAACATTATAAACTGAAAACGACCAATTACTTCTGAATCGTTTTTTAACTTTTATAGGTTCTCCAGTAAGTTTATCCTGTTTCACTTTATATGCTTTACTGTATAATGTTGCTGATAAATCTAAACGGTGATAAGGTGCCATTCTTGTCGAATTTCTTGCGCCATAATTGAAAAGCAAATTCTGATCTTGAACATACCAAGACGTTGGTAAAGTCAACGTATTACCTGTTGCATAAATAAAAGCTGCTCCAAAAGTCCATCGTTCATTTAACTTATAACCAGTAACAACTGATAAATCATGGCGCCTGTCGTATTTGGCCGGAAAAACATTTCCACTATTCAAATCAGGGAATTTGCGTTCTGTTTTCGCTAACGTATAACCAATCCAACCGGTTAATTTTCCATATGCTTTCTTGACAAAAAATTCAATTCCATATGCTTGTCCTGTCCCATAAACCAAGATGTTATCTGTGTTGTCATTTATGTTATCACCTGGTAATGCTCCTTCTTTGTATTCAATCAAATTTTTCATTCCCTTATAATAAACTTCCACTGAGGTTTCATATTTATCATCTTTGAAATTATGAAAATAACCAAGGGATCCTTGCCATCCTTTTTGTGGTTTAGCTTTATCTGTACTTGGATACCAAACATCTGTTGGTAATGAAACGGCACTTAATGATGTCAAGTGAACATATTGATAATTGTAAGAATACCCCGCTTTGATTGAACTCGTTTCAGAAAGTAACCAACGCCCTGAAATTCTTGGCTCAAGACCACTATAAAACTTAATTAAATCTCCTTTTGAATAATTAATTACGGAATCTGGGTTACTTATATCTCCTTTAATATATCGTTTAAACGGCCCAACATGTTGGTACATACTGTAACGTAAACCTGCATTCAATTTAATTTTTTCGTTTAAATCAAATTCGTCTAGTACATATATAGATGATTCGTGACTATATAATTTTTGAGCTTCACCAGTGTCAAAAACTATGTCCTGAGAAGAAGCTGAAACACTTGTAGGATTTAAGGTATGATAGATGTAGTCAACCCCCCATTTAACTTTGTGGCGCGTGTTAGGGAAATACGTGAAGTCAACTTTACCACCAATATCGGAGATTTGAGATTTTAATTCAAATCGAAACTCATCTTGTTCGGAACCAAATTTAAATTGATAATCAGAATACGTCGATGTGACATTCATAAATAATTTATTGGAAAATAAATGGTTCCATCTCAGGGCAGCAATCCCATTGCCCCATGGCATATCTACTGTAAATGCATCCGTAAGATTGGCATAAGTAAATACATCTTTTCCATAATAGCCACTCAAATATATTTTATCCTTTTCTGATAACTTGTAATTTAATTTCAAGTTCATATCGTAGAAATAATAACTTGATCCTGAGAAAGGTGAAGATTCAGGTATGGCTGCCTTCATAATCACATCAATGTACGTTCGTCTTGCTGAAACAATGAATGATCCTTTATCTTTTTTTAAGGGTCCTTCTATTGTTAAACGAGATGAGATAACTCCAATTCCTCCTTTGATTTTGAACTTTTTATTATTTCCTTCATTCATGTGAACCTCTAAAACGGACGACATTCTTCCTCCGTAATTTGCGGGCATTCCCCCTTTAATAAGCGTCACACTTTTAATTGCATCAACATTGAAAACGGAGAAAAAACCAAATAAATGAGCAGCGTTGTATACAACTCCCTCATCTAATAAAACTAAGTTTTGATCTGGCCCACCGCCACGTACGTAAAATCCTTGTCCACCTTCAGATACCGAAGAAACTCCGGGTAATAATTGAATGGCTTTAATGATATCTACCTCTCCCATAAAGGCAGGTAGAGTTTTAATTTTTTCAACATCTAAGTCGATTTGACCAATTCGAGCAGAATTAACATTTTCACCTTTTTTTGCACTAACAGTTACTTCTTGAATGTCTTTTAATTCGTTTGCCATTTCGATATTAAAAATAATATCTGCTGATAAATCAAATTCTTTCACAACAGTTTCCATACCTCCAGATCGAAATTCAATTATGTGCGTTCCACTTTCAACCGTTAATGAATAAAAACCATATGTATTTGTTACTGCTCCTTGACGAATTGATGGAATATAAATTTTAGCATTGATAATTGCTTCTCCACTTGATGCATCGGTAATCGTACCGCTCAATGTACTCTTGTTTTGAGCATAGGGAAACGCTAGAATAAAAAGACTAAAAAGGGTAAGTAAAATGTAACGCATTTGATTTTTATCAATTTTGATAGTGTAAAAATACGCACAACAGAAAATACTTCAAGCAAAGTTCATGTTAATTCTTTTTATTCGAAATGTTAATCTATGATTAGTGCATCTTTTGACGTTAAAAATTCATTGAATTTCCTTAAATTCGCCATTCAATTTTTTGTCAAATAATCGCACAGAATGAAAATATCATACAATTGGCTTAAGCAATACGTCAAAACAGACCTTTCTCCAGAACAAATGGATGGAATTTTAACGGATACAGGTTTAGAAGTTGAAAGCGTTGAAAAGTTAGAGGCTGTGAAAGGTGGGCTTGAAGGTGTTGTCGTTGGTGAGGTACTTACCTGTGAAAAACATCCTGATGCAGATAAATTAAAAGTGACTACCGTGACAATTGGTGGAGAGCCTTTACAAATTGTTTGTGGTGCGCCAAATGTTGCTGTTGGACAAAAAGTTATTGTTGCTACTGTTGGTTGTACGCTTTATCCTACCCCTGACGAACCGTTGAAGATGAAAGTTTCCAAAATTCGAGGAGTTGAATCACATGGAATGTTATGTGCTGAAGATGAATTGGGAATGGGTCAATCACATGCTGGAATCTTGGTTTTAGATGCTGAAACCAAAGTAGGTACAACTGCCGCTTCTTTATTTGATTTAGAAGACGATTATCAAATTGAGATTGGTTTAACGCCTAACCGTGCAGATGCAATGGGATATATTGGCGTTGCACGTGATTTAATTGCGTATTTGAATTTTCACAAAAAGGAAAATTTGACACTTCAAATGCCTTCAATTACTGATTTTAAAGTGCAAAGTATAAGTTTGCCAATTGCAATTACAGTTGAGAATTCAGAACTATGTCCGCGTTATGTTGGAACAACGATAAAAAATGTAAAAATCAAACCTTCTCCAGCCTGGTTGCAAAAAAGTTTACGCGCCGTTGGACTTTCACCAATAAACAATGTGGTAGATGTTACGAATTTCGTGATGCGTGAATTAGGAACTCCTTTACATGCATTTGATGTGCGCTCGTTGAATGGAAAAATTGTTGTTAAAACGGCAACTGAAGATGAGAAATTTGTGACTTTAGACGGAGTAGAAAGAACGCTTTCTTCAGAAAATTTAATGATAACGAATGGCACTGAAAACTTGTGCATTGCAGGAGTTTTTGGTGGTGCTGATTCTGGAATCAAAGATGACACGACAGAAGTGTTTTTAGAATCTGCTTATTTCAATCCAGTTTCAGTGCGTAAAACGGCAAAGTTTCATGGAATGAATACCGATGCAAGTTTCCGTTTTGAAAGAGGCGTTGATCCAAATTTGACTGCATTTGCTTTGAAGCGTGCAGCGCTTTTAATTCAAGAAGTTGCTGGCGGTGAAATTGCAATGGATGTAATAGATGTTTATCCAAATAAAATTGAAAATAAAGTCGTTGAATTCAGTTACGACCGTTGTAATAAATTAATTGGTTCTTCTATTTCGGTTGAAGATATCGACCTCATTTTAACTTCTTTGGATATCAAAATACTTTCTGTTTCGAATGGAATTGCACAAGTTGAAGTTCCAGCTTATCGTGTGGATGTTACACGTGAGGCTGATTTAACAGAAGAGGTTTTGCGCATCTATGGTTTTAATAATGTTCCTTTACCTGAAAAATTAAACACCTCAATTGGTGTTTTTCCTAAGCCAGATTTAGAAAAAGTACAAAATGTTCTTTCTGAAATGTTGGTTGGAAAAGGCTTGGTTGAAATGTTAAACAACTCTTTAACAACTTCTGTTTATACGGAAAAATTAGGAGGAGAAGTGCTTCAACCCCAACGCAATGTTCAAATGTTGAATCCTTTGAGTCAAGAATTAGATGTGATGCGTCAAAGTTTGATTTTTAATGCCTTGGAAGTTGTTCAGCACAATCAAAACCGTCAACATGCAGATTTGAAATTGTTTGAATTTGGAAAAGTTTACCATAAATACGAAAGTGGTTATGCTGAAAACAAACGTTTGATCCTTGTTTTAACTGGGAAGAAAGAACAAGAATCCTGGAATGCATCCAAAGAGCAATTTTCCTATTATTCAATTAAAGGATTGGTGAATGCTTTGTTCAGCCGACTTGGATTGAATGGTATGTTGCAGGAAAGTGCATTGAAAAATTCTCTTTTACACGATGGAGTTCATTTGACTATCTTGAAAAAGAAAGTTGGTGAGATTGGTTGGGCAAATGCCGCTTCTAAGAAACATTTTGGAATTAAAAATGAAGTATTCATTGCTGATCTAGATTGGGATGCAATTACTGAAAGTCTGCAATACGTGAAAGTGAAATACAGTGAACTACCAAAAACATTTGCTGTTCGCCGTGATTTCTCTTTGCTTTTAAATACAGCAACCAATTTCTCAGAAATTGAAACAATCGCTAAAAATTGCGACAAGAAAATTCTGAAAGAAGTTGGTTTGTTTGATGTGTATGAAGGCAAAAACTTAGAGGAAGGAAAGAAATCGTATGCGGTATCATTCACGTTCCAAGACCAAGAACAAACCTTGAAAGACAATCAAATTGATGCGATTATGGAAAAGATTCGGGTTGAGTTGGAAGGGAAGTTGGGAGCGCAATTAAGGAGTTAGAATAGTACACAAAACAATATTCTATTACAAAGGTTTTAATTTGATTTATCTCGCAGAAAACGCTGAAAACCGCAGATTTGAACAGAATTCGTGTAATTTGTGTAATTACCTTCGGTGCTGCTTTGCGGACGAGGACAAAAATTTTAAATCATGGCGAATAAGAAAAAACAATTCATCATCACCGGTATCGGAACTGACATCGGTAAAACGGTTGTGAGTGCAATTGTTGCTCAATCACTTGATGCATCTTATTGGAAACCAATTCAAGCAGGCGATTTGGAGAATTCTGATAGTTTGAAGGTTCAAAATTGGACAACAGATTCTGTTACTATTTTACCAGAAGCATTTAGGTTATCTCAACCAATGTCGCCTCATGCTGCAGCTGAAATCGATGGAATTGAAATCATAAAAGAAGCATTTCAATTGCCTTTGGTTGAAGGAAATTTGGTTGTTGAAGGAGCGGGAGGCTTGATGGTTCCGTTGAACAAAAAAGGATTGTTATTGATTGATCTTTTTGAAGAATGGAATTTGCCAGTTATTGTTGTTTCAAGACATTATGTAGGAAGTATCAATCATACATTGTTGACTGTTGAAGCATTGAAAAATAGAAAAATAAAAATTGAAGGAATTGTATTTGTTGGAGATGAAAATAAGGCAACAGAATCGTTTATTCTGAATTATACAGATTTAAAAATGATTGCAAGAATTCCAATGACACATGAAGTGAATACGGCATTTATTCAAAATCAAGCACGAATATTAAAAGCATCAAACGTTTTGTAATATGTCAGAAATTAGTCAAAAAGATAAACAATACGTTTGGCATCCATTCACACAAATGCAGACAGCCTCAGATGCAATTGAAATTGTCAAAGCAAAAGATGCACTTTTATTCGGAGCAGATGGAAAAGAATACATTGATTGCAATTCATCATGGTGGGTCAATGTGCATGGACATGGTAACGAATACATTGGTAACGCAATAGCTGAACAATTCAAAAAAATAGATCACGTAATTTTTGCTGGATTCACACATGCTAAAGCCGTTGAATTAGCTGAACGAATTGTTCATATTCTGCCAGAACCGTTTCAAAAAGTCTTTTTCTCAGATAACGGATCAACAGCAGTTGAAGTAGCTTTGAAAATGGTTATGCAATATTGGCATAATCTCGATGAACCGAAAAGAAGAATTTTAGCATTGGATGGTGCTTATCACGGCGATACATTTGGCGCTATGGCTGTTGGACAAAGAGGATATTTCAATGCGCCTTTCGAATCGTTTTTCTTTGATGTCGATTTCTTGGATTTTCCAACAGCGGAAAATGAGCAAGAACAATTGGCATTTGCCGAAAAATTGTTTCAGACGAATGAATTTGCAGCTGTAATTGTTGAACCATTAATTCAAGGTTCTTCTGGAATGCGAACGTATAATGTTCAATTTTTAAATCAATTAGTAAACCTTGCTAAAAGATACAAAGTGCTCGTCATTTTTGATGAGGTAATGACAGCGTGGGGAAGAACTGGTAAATTATTCGCGATGAACCATTGCTCAGTAACTCCTGATATTGTTTGTCTATCCAAAGGATTAACAGGAGGAGTTTTACCTTTAGGATTGACGGTTGCAACCAATGAAATTTACAACGCCTTTTTATCAGATGATAAATTAAAAGCCTTGCTTCACGGACATTCATTCACTGGGAATGCATTATCTTGTGCAGCGGCATGTGCAAGTCTTGATCTATTTGAAAAAGAATCAACTTGGGAAAATATAAATAGAATTGAACAAGCCAATTTAGCATATCAAGCTTCCATTGCAAATAATAAGGCAGTTTTCGAAACAAGAGTTTTAGGAACTATTTTGGCAATTGAATTGGAAACGGGAGAAGGGAATACCTATTTTTCCAATATTCGAGACCTGGCATATAACTTTTTTCTGGAACAAGGATTGTTGATTCGTCCATTGGGAAATGTGCTTTTCATTAATCCACCTTATTGCATTTCTGACGAGCAATTAGCGTCGATTTATATAGCTTTCGATTCTTTTTTAACAATAATTGAGAAAGAAAAGGCAATTTAAAAACACAAAATAGGTTTTCATTCGTTAATCAATAAAACTGGACATTATGAAAACGAATATTTTTTATCTTTTCGCACTTGTCTTGACGTCATGTCAAGGTCAAAACACACTTTCAACTAATTCAACAAAAGCTATGGATTCAACAACAAAATACAATGACTTAACGCCTCAACAAGAACAAGTTCTAGTAAACAAAGCAACCGATCGCCCATATACTGGGGATTATTATGGTAAAAAAGACAATGGTTTGTATATCTGCCGTCGTTGCAATAATCCGCTTTACACATCAGAAGATAAATTCGATTCGCATTGTGGATGGCCAAGTTTTGATGATGAAATTAAAGGTTCAGTAACACGTATTCCAGATGCTGATGGAAGTAGAACTGAAATAGTTTGTAACAATTGTGAAGGTCATTTAGGTCACGTTTTTATTGGAGAACAAATGACAGATAAAAATACACGGCATTGTGTAAATACGAGTTCAATTTTATTTGTACCAAAAGACAAAACAAAGGAGCTTCCTGCAGTGATTAAGTAGAAATATATCCTTATTTTCACGTTCGTTTAATTAAAGGGCACAATGAGTTTCGATAATCTTTTCAGGCAATTAGTGGATATTCAATATCAGGCAGATAAAATTCTGAAGTCTAAGATTATTGAGGAACAAGCTATTGAAGATTTTGTTTCTTATTCTGAGAATTTGAAATCGAGGCTTTTGAGTATTGAATTGAACGAAGAATTGGCCACTCACGTAACTGATATTGAGGCGATAGATCCAAAATTAAATCCGAAACCACCTATAATTACAACTATTTTAGGAGCTTTGAGTTTTGGCTTTGCGACGAAAAGATACAGGAATAAAAAACGACAAGAATATTTTCGAGAAAATTTATTGGCTTCAAAAAATCAATTTGCTTTTGTTGACACTTTACTTAAAGAAAGTTAATTAATCGGCTGTTTCTTCAATTGCTTCAAGAATAATTTGAGCAGCTTT
>VFKM01000011.1 GCA_009885545.1 Flavobacteriales bacterium | reverse complement strand
TAACCGTTGTTATTATGTTATTTGCTTCAAAACCAATAAGTGAGTTTATTAGAAAACATCCTTCGTTTAAAATATTAGCATTGTGTTTTTTAATGATGATAGGGGTCTCACTTCTTGTTGAGGGCTTTAACTATAAAATTCCGAAGGGATATATATATTTTTCAATGGCATTTGCATTTTTAGTTGATGTAATTCAAATGAAAACAGTAAAAAACAAGTAATATGGAATTATTGCCAATAGAAATCATTCGAATAAATCAAAAAAAGATAACTGAAATTGACAACGTAATTAAGTCAATATACAGACTAATTATTTATAGCCGATACCACCTTGATGATGACCTTTTGGATATCTATTTAGACGGTGTAAATAATTTAAAAGAATTATTGAGTATTAAGAATGCTCAAATGGAAGCTCAAAACGAAGAAGAAGCTAAGGAATATTTACAAAACTTAAAACTATCTCTTGATTTTGTAATTGAAGAAATAATTGTACAAAATAATTTTGAAAAAGAAATTCAATTATTTCAACTTCTTCGTATAGTTTCGCCTGAGACTAATGCAATTCATCCAAATCGATATAGACAAACCTTAGTTCAGATAGGATCCCATATTTGCCCAGAACCATCAACAGTCCCACAATTAATTTCTGAATTATTCTTTAAAGTAAAATCTATTTCTAATCCAGTTATAAGAGCTATTTACTTTCATCATGAGTTAATAAGAATACACCCTTTTGCCGATGGAAATGGAAGAGTAACAAGAATTGCCAAAAATTGGATGTTAATGTATGATTTATATCCTCCTATTTTTATTAATGATGCACCTCAAAAAAAAGAATATATAACTACACTTTCAAATAGTTTTCAACAACTGATGAAACATCCAAAAGAATGGAACATTTTTACAGAACAGTTCTTTGAGCAAGAGCTTGACCGCTTGTTAGTAAATGCGCAATTGCTTTATGAAAGCATTAACCTAATTGGAATAAATAGAGAAAATAAAATAAACATTAAAAAATAAACAATGGAACCATACAAAATTCAAATTCTTGAAACGCTTTTAATATTAAGTATTTATGTTATCCTTTATTTTGTATTCAAAATAATCATAAATAATTTTCTCAAAAAAACCAGTCTTGAAAGGGACAGGAGAAAAATGGCGATACGAACTGTTCAGTTGTTTACGACAATAACTGCAATAATCTTTCTAACAGGCGTATGGGGCTTTAAACAAAATGATATCGCTCTTTTTGCAAGTTCAATATTGACGGCACTAGGCATTGCCTTTTTTGCCCAATGGTCTTTGCTTTCAAATATCACTTCAAGTATCTTGATATTCTTTAATCACCCAGTAAAATCGGGATCCTATATAAAAGTGCTACACAAAGATTTTAATTACGAAGGTGAAGTAATAGAGATGAATTACTTTTTTGTACATATAAAAACAAAAGAAAACGAAGTTGTCACTATACCAAATTCTCATTTTTTTGATCGATCATATTCTGTTATTGAGAACAAACAAAATCAGACTATTTAAATTATATTATTTTTTACCCTTCAAATACATTTCGAACCAACGATCTTGTTCCCATAATAAATGTAAAATGTTTTCTTTGGCTACATAACCGTGGCTTTCTTTTGGCAAGATAACCAAACGTGTTGGTTTACCCATTCCTTTCAAAGCATTAAAATAACGCTCACTTTGAAGTGTGAACGTACCAGGATTATTGTCAGCTTCACCATGCACTAACAACAACGGTGAATCCATTTTATCTGCCGTCATGAATGGCGACATCTCATTGTAAATATCCTGTGCTTCCCAGTAATTACGTTCTTCACTTTGAAAACCAAATGGTGTTAAAGTTCTGTTGTACGCTCCGCTACGAGCAACACCACAAGCAAATAAATCGGAATGCGTTAAAAGATTGGCAGTCATAAAAGCTCCATAGGAATGTCCACCGACAGCAACTTTTGTACGGTCAATATATCCCAAAGCATCTACTGCGTCGATTGCGGCCTTCGCATTATCTACTAATTGCGGAATAAAACTGTCATTTGGTTGCGTTTCGCCCTCCCCTACAATTGGGAAAGATGCATTATCTAAAACTACATAACCTCGTGTTACCCAATAAATCGGTGAACCATAATTTGGAAATGTAAATTGGTTTGGGTTGGTCGTTGTTTGACCTGCACTGTTTTTATCCTTGAATTCTTTTGGATAAGCCCACATAATCATCGGTAATTTTTCTTTTTTAGTACGGTCGTATCCAGCAGGTAAATAAAGAGTCCCTGTTAATTCTAAACCATCGCTGCGCTTGTATTTAATCACTTCTTTATGTACTTTTTCTAAAGCAGTGAAAGGATTTTTAAAGTTGGTAACTTGCACTGGCATAGATTTTCCTTTGCCTATTGTGCGAATGAAATAGTTTGGATATTCTGTTGCCGATTCTATTCGAACAAGCACAGTACCTTTCTTCACATCAATAAAAGAGGAAAGCGATTCTACTTTATCTGTATATACTGAACGGTATACTTTAGATAGAACGCCTGTTTTAATGTTCATTTTATGAATAAATGGAAATTGTCCTTCGGCTGTAAATCCTTCTCCAAAAAGATAGACTTCATCTCCGAGCATTTGAATCACATCTTCTCCATATTGATTACGCGTTGTTTGCATTCTTCCCGGATCAGAATATTTATCGTCGTAATTGCGATCAGAAAGCAATTTCATAGAACTATTTCCGATAGACGGATCAAAGAAATACGTTCTAGCATTTCGTGTATTCCACCAGGAATCAGATGCGATTGCGTGTGTTGCATCTCCCCATTCAATTCCAGAAGCACGTTGTTTTAATTTAATAAGTGAACTTGGCTGTTGAGTAAAAGGTACTTTCAACGTGAATATTTCATCTCGGTAATCAACCATAACTTCGGGATCACCTTTGTCCAAAGCTTGCATAAAATACAGTGTTGCGGCCTCATCACTTCTCCAGCTAAACCCGCGTTTTCCAGCATATACAGCCATAAATCCTTTAGGCATTACTTCAGTTAAAGGAGTAAAGTTTACTTCTGCAATTTTCTTTGCGTTTGAATCGAATACTACTTCACGGTTAGGGAAACGATCATAGGTTACCATATATGAAAATGGACGCTCAATCATTGTTATCAAGATATAATTTCCATCAGGAGAGAAGTTTTCTCCCATGTACATTCCTTTTGCCATCCATTTTTCACTTTTGCCATCTAGAAAAACCTTGTGCAATTCGGAAGATGCCAAGGATTCAAAATTCTTTTCATCAATTGGATTTTTCAAGAGATCTTGATACGTTCTGTTCTGTGCTTTCGAACCATCAGAAACACTCACAACTGGACCAGTAGGCAATGTGTTTTTTGTACTAATCAAATTTGGTTTGTCGGCAGGAATAGCACGAACCAACAAAGATTTGCTATCCTTAAACCAAGTTATCGGAGAACCTAAATTTGCGTTTAAAACCAAATTACTTAATTTTTTACAGTTATTTGTTGAAAGATCCAACACCCACAATTCAACCTGATTCGTTGTTGTATGAGTAAATGCGATAAACTGTTCGTTTGGTGACCAACTTAGATTTGAAATGCGCGGTTTCTCAGGAAGTCCAGTCACTTGCATTTCAATTGTTCCATTAATCTTTCGAGTTTTTATGTTGTTCATGTACGTTACCGTGCTCGAAATATTCGTCACAGGATTAATTCGTAATCCAGCCAATTTCATCTCTTCTTGATTCAAATCATCTAATGTTTTATAGCTATCACGGTAAAGAAAAACCATGTTTACTTTTTTCGAATCCATGATTACTCCAGGCGCTCTTTCATAATCGATAAGATCTAGAATTTCCTTCGGAGGTTTCTGATATTCAAGATTTTCTTGAGCTACAATTGAATTGGAGAGTAGTAAACTACCTAAAATAAAAAGAAATCGATTCATGCTGGTTTACGTTAGTTTACCCAAAGATAACATTTGAATAAATATGTTGTTTTATTCAAATCATAGAGATTTATTTATTAACAAAAGGAAATTTCCTTTACTTTTTCAACTCAAAATGTTTTTCAGCTTCTTCTGCTATGTATCCTCCAATTGCAAGTGATGCAGTTGCAGCTGGTGAAGGAGCATTTAAAACGTGTATTGAATTACCGTGGTATTCGATTCTGAAATCATCACGAGTATCACCATCTCTAGCGAGTAATAAAGCCCTCACTCCTGCTCTACCTGGCTTAAGATCTTCCATTGTTAAAGAAGGTACCATTCGTTGCAGTGTTTTTAGGAATAAACGCTTTGAAAACGCACGGCGATATTCAGCAATGCCAAAAGACATATTTTTGAAAAACAATTTCCAAGTTCCGCCATAAGTTAAAGCATCCCACGTATCTCTCCAAGAAAAATCTGTTTTACCATATCCTTCTCTTTTAAACGTAAACACTGCATTCGGACCGCATTCAATTTCGCCATCTGTCATACGCGTAAAATGTACACCTAAAAATGGGAAGTCAGGATTTGGAACTGGGTATATTAAGTTTTTAATTTTATGTTTTGCTCCTTCTGTTAATTCGTAATAATCGCCTCTAAATCCAACGACTTGTTCCTTTAAATCAACACCGTCTTTTCGGGCCAAACGATCTGCTTGCAAACCAGCACAAAAAACTAAATATTTAGCTTCGAAAGATCCTTTATTCGTAATTATTTTGGATGTTTTTTCTCCTTTTTCAATTTCAAGAACTTCGTTGCCAAGTTCCAATTTACTTTCTGGTTGAAGCGCTAAGGCCAATTCAACCATTTTCGCTGTTGCAGCACGGAAGTCGATGATTCCTGTACAAGGAACCCAAATCCCACCAATACTTTCAACAAATGGTTCGTGTTCTTTTACTTGTTCAGCAGTAATCCATTCAATTCCTTCAATCTCGTTTTCTAGGCCAGTTTTGAATACCTTTTCCATGTTCTCCAACTCAGATGGGTCTGTTGCGACAACAACTTTCCCACAAATATCATGAGGAATCCCATGCTCTTTTGCAAATGCAACTAATTCATGTCGACCTTGAATACAATTTTTTGCTTTTAAGGATCCTGGTTTGTAATACAGTCCAGAGTGAATAACTCCTGAATTATGACCAGTTTGATGATCCGCCAAGATATCCATTTTCTCAATCAACACGATTTTAAGGTCTGGATATTTGAGTTGAAGTTTGTATAAAGTTGCCGCTCCAACAATTCCTCCACCAATAATTGCGATATCAAATGTCATAATTCTGAGATTTACATTAATTTGGCGTAAAATTAATCATTGCAAACTTTGGAACAGCAAAAGAATAGCATTTTATCTGAAAGACCTTTTTTTGACAATTTAAATGGTCTTCGTTTTTGTGGTGCGCTAATGGTGTTCATCTTTCATTGCTTCACGTTAAACAGATATATTTGGGGAGATTTCACAAATAGCAATGCGTTTAAGTTCATCTACAAACTTGCTTCAAAAGGACATCATGGAGTAGGATTGTTTTTTGTTTTGAGTGGATTTTTAATCACTTTCTTGTTGCTCAATGAAATTTCGAAAAATGGAAGCGTCAATGTGAAACACTTTTTCATGCGACGGATCTTGCGAATTTGGCCACTTTATTTCCTTTTACTTCTTTTTGGGTTTTTTATTTTTCCACATTTACCTTTTGGTCAGTCAACAAGTCATTCTCTTTTAATGTACGGGAGTTTCCTCTCCAATATCGATGAAATAGCTGTTGGACTAACAGATAGTTTGAATTTTCTAACGGTAAATTGGTCCGTGAGCATTGAAGAGCAATTCTATTTAAGCTGGATGTTTTTAATGGCCGTTTTACCTTTCTTTCGAAAAGGGAAGTATTTCCATCTTTATTTTATCGTATTAATTCTGATTTCAATCTGTTTTCGTTTTTTGAATTTGGCTGATGAAAGAACGCTTTACTTTCATACGTTCGCTGTAATTAGTGATCTTGCAATTGGTGGATTGCTAGCTTATTTGGTTCAAAAATATTCCATTCAAAAGATCTTAAAACCAATCAAAAAAATCCACTTGTTAATTATTTACGCTATAGGAATTTGTTTGATTATAACTTCTAACGCAATTTTTAAAGGTGTCCTCTTTTCAATTGAAAAGGTTGTTATCGGTTTGTTTTTTGCCTTTGTGATTTTAGAACAGGTTTATTCCGATAACTCATTTTACAAAATAGACAAGGTTCCTTATTTCTTTCAATCGGGAAAATTAACATACGGCTTTTACATGTTTCATTGTGTTTTCATTTATTACTGGAGCATTTTCTTTGACAATAATGGATTCACCGATTCTGTGTGGCAATTCATTCTTTATATTCTGGTTGTTTTTACGAGCACATACGCCACAGCTTATTTAAGCATGAAGTGTTTTGAAAAGCCGTTATTGGATTTGAAAAGATATTTTAGGTAATTAATGAAAGTTATCCTTTTATTTCAGTGAGATCAGCGGGAGAAAAAGTGTCAAAAAAAAGTTCCCACAAAAAACGCAGATTTATCATATTTGATCAGCTATTTGAATTCAATTTATAATAACCTTTCGATTTGTACATTGTCAAGTTTTATTAATCAAAAAAGGCCGACAATCGCCGACCTTTTCTAAAGAATTAATTCTTTTATTGCTTAATCATATTCTTCGTGTAAACTTGTTCGTTCGTAACAATTTTCAAAATATATTGACCTTTCGGAAGATGTGATAAATCTAAATGAGCGTCGGCAAATGTACCTGTTGCATTCATTTTTTCAGAATGAACTTGTCTACCCATTATGTCATAAATAACTAAGTCTGCATGATTATCTACAAAACCACTTACTTCAATTGTACATTGTCCAGTAGTTGGATTAGGGAAAATCATTACTTCATGATCAAGAATTTTTTCTTCAGTATCAAGCGTAAAGCCTACTGAGAAGTCATATCTGTGATACGATCCAAAATCTGTTGGGAAGTACTCAATATAGGATCCTCCAACTAAACGTAAACGCATACTTCCAGCAGTTTCTCCTTCAACCTGAGCAGAATACCAAAAACTTAATCCATCGTCATCAGTATCTTCAATTATGATAGAATAACAGCCTGGAGATAGATCAAATGTATCCTTGTATTGTGTTGTATTGGTCATGCCTGATCTAGAGAATAGAATATTTCCATTAGCATCTTCTAAACGATAGTTGTTTTCATATGCTTTATTATTTGTTGTAAGCCAAACATAAAAAGGACCATTAATTCCTTCGGGTGCGTTAAATGGAGATTTGATAACGTTGTTATTTTCATATTCATCTAAATCAGCTGTACCTCCAACATAGATAACTCTCGCACTGAAGACTTGTTCACCTGTGTAATCTCTCCACCATCCCAAATCGGTTACGGGTATCTCAACTGTTTGCTTTTCTAAGAAAGCTAAATTTCCAGTCCATGTGTAATCAATAAAATCACCATACGAAATCCAACAACGAATAACACAACTTGTTAATGGCAATGCTCCAGTGTTCTGTAAAACAACTCTAGGGTTGGAACAACTTGGATTCCATTTTCTATAATATTCCCAATTGTTTGGATTTAGAACATCAATTAGCGCAGCATCATTTTGGAAATTTGGTGCAGAATAGGATATTAAATCGATTGCAGCAATATAATTTCCACCGGCCTGACCAGGATCACTTACTGGAACAGTATTAATGGCATAATCTAAAGAAGTAGTTGTACCCGGTGTTACAAATGGTGTTAATTCAAACTCGTATTCCTTAACCACATCTCCTGGACACCATCCTTCTCTTGCGTATGGCCAAGTTCCACCTTGACTAATATTTGGATTATCTCCACATTCTTCCCAAATATTCCAATTGAAACGTGAAACACCATCAACTTTAAATTGATGATCATTAGGCACCCATTCACAACAAGCTTGATTCCCAACTTGTCCATGACCGGAGAAACGGGTTTTAATTTTAAACATTTCTGATGTGTCAGACAATGCAACGTTAATCGCTGGCATATCTGTATCATTCGCTAAATTGGAAAATTGATAGCTTCTGAAATCAGCCCAAATTGGCTCTCTTTTGTGCACATCTCTTGGAGGAATACCTTCAATGAATGCAAATTTCAAATCAATTAACTCTTGCGTATTGTGAGCAGCTAAATCTACTGTATTCTTCAAATAAGCTTGATAATCTGTCACGTCATAAATCCAATAAAAACCATTTGGACCTAAATCAAATTGAATCCCGTATGGTGTGATGTAACGCGCAATTTCCACATTATTGAAAATCTCATAAGGAGTTTGATAATAAGTAATCACTGAATTTGTTAATGTTGTAGATCCAACAAATGGAGTTTGAGAAATTACATTTCCTAAATTATCATAAACAGTTTCATTGCCACCAAGAACACCTAGGTCAGAATTGATGATATCAAAATAGTTATCAAGCTCTATCTCTTCAAAAATAACAGTTGGCTCCTTTGCTCTATCTTCAGGATGCTCTGTGACATTAAGTGGACCCATAACTACACCTTGACCTAAACCAATAACGGGTCTCATCGTTGCTTGTTGAACACCACTATTTGGGTATTCGTCAAACTTAAACATACCAAATTCTGATGGCATCAATAAATTATCATTTTGTGACATGTCTTCTGCCCATAATTTATTATCGAAATCATACGAAGCAAGAAGGTTTGACCAGTTAGGATGAGATACGTCTGGTTTAACAGTAATATATGATTGAATCGTTGTTTGATCTAATGCAACATTATACAATTGGAAATCATCAACTTTTCCTTTCCAATAAAAAGCTTGATTCATATTTGATCCCAAAACAAAACGATGAATGTTTCCAATCGATAAATTCTTTCCTGTTCCTGAATGCCAAAGGATTCCATTTTTATATATGAACATTTCACCTGTACTTTGTTTTTTAACGAAGGCCCAATGGTTCCAATTGTTGTCTATTTCAGCAACTGTCATAGCTTTTGAAATACGATCATAGCCAGGTCCTTCACCAGCATCAAAATACATATTATTGTCACTCCAAGGCATGTGAATATTAATTATTCTATTTCCAAGGGTATCAAATGCCTCTAATATTGATGTATTCGTTCCAGCAGCACCATTTCCCTTTGACCAAAAAGTGATTGTCATTTCATCACCCAAATCAAAATCAGACAATTCTAGCAAGGCATGATTTGTCGCATCAAATTGGATACAACCATTATCTGAACTATAGTTTAATGCAGTTGGTGATGCAATTGTTTCTCCATCAAAGATTAACGAATTCATCGCATCTAACGAATTTGAAAAATAAAATTCAACGATAATATTATCAGAACCATTCCAAGCGAAAGGTTGATAAAACAATAATTCATTTTGCCCGACAATTAAATCGGATTGACTACCACTCGCCCAATGAGAAGCGTTATATACTTCTGTAAACCCAGTTGTTTCAAATGAAGTCAGTGTAGTGTTAACCGTTGCTTTTAATGAAATACTAGGATATTTTAATTCGCCACTTACAGTCAATGCATTTAAATACAATGATAACGATTCAATATTTCCAGGAGTAATTCCTCCTAACACTAATTCCGAAGCAGATAATAGCATCTGAAAACGACCACCATTATTGGTTACATCAAAAGGGAACTCAGTTGTACCTGAAGGAATGTTCAAAATAGAAGTAGCTGTAGAAGATAGAGACCTGTTGCTTTCCGATCTAACATATCTGTCTGAATATACTGCTGGAAGAGGCGAATAGTTAATCGTTGCAGGTGATAACGTATTAGCTATATACCTATTTCCATCAACTTGAACTGAATCAAGTAATCCTGTATGTTCAATTACTTGGGTATAGGTTAAATAATCCCATTCCCCACAATCATAGTTATCCCATGTTGTTAATGGACTACATTTTAATTTGTAATACATCAATACTTTTTCAAATCGCATTGTATCCAGTGTTGCCGGAAAGTCAAAATTTGCACGTCGTGTTGTAATTGAATCGAATGTGAATGTTTGTACCCACGTAGTATCTTGAGAAAATGTAACTCCACTCAATAATAGTGTTGCAGTAAAAAGTAAATTTTTAAACATATGTTAGAATTTTAAAAGCAAATATAACCTAAAACAACTTTGAAAAAAATCGATTTAGTAATTTATTGGTTTATTAAATTGAACTGATAAAGATCATACTCTTTGAAGTTAACGATTATAGATTAATTCAAAAAAACGGGCACCAAATAATAACTTTCTTCAAAAAGATCACTGTTCTTATAAATGAAATACAATTGTTGCCAAGAAGATTCTCTGAATTCCTTGTTTTCAGACTTCATCTTTTCTAATTCTGACTTTAACTCAGGTTTTGAATTTAATATTTCCAATGCTTTTTCCTCAAAAACATAGGATGAGAAACCTTCTTTTTGTTGCAAATAACTATCAAAGAAATTCCATCTGAAATAACTATCCTCAGCTCTTGAAATCAAACTAGACAAAATAAAATACCTGTGCTTTTGATGTAAATCAATTAATACATCACCCTTTTTAAACGATACACTTACCAATTCGTAAGATGATTTAATTTCATTGTGATAAAAATGACCTTCATATGGCTTAGTTAAACTTTTGAATTCGCTCATTCTCTCCCTCGACATTTCCAAAGTTGTATCGTTTTGAAGAAATGAAAACTGAACACCGTTTTGTTTTAAACGTTTAATAATTTCTTTGTTTTGTCCACCTATAATAATGAAACCAGGTATTTCTACAGAATCTTTCGGAACATACGTTTGAAAATAGGGAACGTATTTCTCATATGGTTTATCGGAATGGTATTTCAAACGTGGTAAACCCGTTACTAGACTTAAGGGTTTTGAAAATTCATGTCCTTTGAAAAGAATAGAATCTTTTTTCTCAGTCAATTCATACCCAAATTTAAATCGTGTTTGATTCTCTCTATAATTTCTAGCTAACATTCGAGCTGCCTCAATTTTACCTTTATTGTCCCCCATCCAATTGATCATTTCTTCTAACATGTCATGTGTTGCTTTAACTCTTTGAGGAAATGGTTTCAACATGTGTGTTTCAATCGTAATACCAATTGCGTCAAACAATGCAGCATATCCCATCGCATATCGTGGTAAATCGTTGAAAGCGTGAATTCCTTCTTCTGGTGTTTCTTTCACCAATTCAACATATGGAAATAAATCCCATTTTTTCTGTTTTAACTTTTTTGAAATCGCTGGCAACATTCCATCATACGTCAACGACCGCATACTTGGTGTCATGCGTTCTTTCATATTGGCGATATACGTCAAAGTATATTGATAATCCGCTCCATTTGAAACGTGCGTATCCACAAATACATCTGGGTCCAAAGCTTGATAAATTGTGACAAATGTATACGCATTTTCAGAATCCATTTTAACGAAATCTCTATTCAAATCAAGGTTTTGGGCATTTCCTCTAAAGCCATATTCTTCAGGACCATCTTGATTGGCTCGACTCGTTGAATTTCTATTAAACATCCCTCCAACATTGTAAGCTGGAATAATTGCAATGACGGGTAAATCTTTTGTCTTTTTACCATTTTTCACCCAATTATCTAACCAAATTAAGCAGGCATTTACGCCATCAGGTTCACCCGGATGAATGGCATTATTAATGAGAATTGTTGTTTCATTTCTTGCTTTTTCAAATGTTTTGATGGAATCTTGAGCACCATTTAGAATACAAACATAAATCGGTACACCATAATCCGAATTACCCATTGAATACAATTCTATTTCTTTGTGTTCTTTATCTAATTTCTGATAATAGGCTATTAATTCCGTGTATGTTGGAGACGTGTTTTCGGACCATTGTCCTTGAGAAAAATGAGCATAGAACATTAAGCATAGCAATGCACTGAGCTTGCCGAAGTGAACATAGATACCAAGCTTTAAGGCACTTTTGAATTTAAAATTTGAAATAATCATTCGACTAAAATAATAAAATCTAAGCTGTCTTCAATACTGAATAAATAAGATAAATAGATTAGTACAACTTGCAATTTGCAACTCGCAACTATTTCATAACTTTACACCATGCGAATTGACATATTAACGATTCTTCCGCAATTATTGGAAAGCCCTTTTTCGGCTTCAATCATGCAACGTGCACAAGATAAAGGTCATTTAGAACTTCACATCCACAATATCCGTGATTATTCAACTAATAAACACAAAAACGTTGATGATTACCAATATGGTGGTGGTGCTGGAATGGTGATGTCTATCGAACCAATTGCTGCACTAATTGAAAAATTACAATCGGAGAGAAAATACAATGAAATCATCTACATGACTCCGGATGGTGAAATCTTAGAACAAGCTCATTGTAACTCGCTTTCTTTAGGTCAAAATCTTATGATTCTTTGTGGACATTACAAAGGAGTTGATGAACGTATTCGTGAACATTACATCACCAAAGAGATCTCAATAGGTTCATACGTTTTATCAGGTGGTGAGCTAGCTGCAGCGGTTTTAGTGGATGGGATTGCCCGTTTAATTCCTGGTGTTTTGAACGATGAAACCTCTGCTTTAACTGATAGTTTTCAAGATAATTTACTTTCACCTCCTGTTTATACACGTCCACCAGAATTTAATGGTTGGAAAGTTCCAGAAGTATTAATCTCTGGAGATTTTAGTAAAATTGAACAATGGCGGGAAGAACAAGCATTGAAAAGGACAAGGGAAAGAAGACCGGATTTGTTGGAGGAGTGAGAAACGATTAGTAAGGAGCTAAGAGTGATGAACGATGAGTTTAAAGTTTATAACTGATAGTTTTTTAATTAATTTCTATGTGAACTATGTGCCTATGTGTTTTGAAAAAGTGTTGAGTTAGTAGTGAGGAGTTATGAGTTATGAGTGATGAACGATGAGTTTAAAGTTTATAACTGATAGTTTAAAGTTGTAGTAAACGATCATCGAGCTACAGTCGGGAGATTGTTTTCTATGTGAACTATGTGACACTTCGGCAAGCTCAATGTATCGCTATGTGGTGTACAATAAAAGTGAAATATGAATTTAGAACAAACGATAGAAGTATTAAAAAATGGTGGGACTATCCTATACCCAACAGATACAATTTGGGGAATTGGGTGCGATGCGACGAATGAAGAAGGGTGTAATCAGATTTTGAAATTAAAAAATCGACCGGAAGAAAAGAGTTTTATCTTGCTTATGGACAGTTTCCAGATGTTGGAAAAATATGTTCCTGAATTCAATGAAGTGTGTTATGATTTGGTCGATCTAGCTGACAAACCGTTAACAATAATATACCCAACAAGTAAAGGACTTGCATCGTCGGTATCGGGTAAAGATGGTTCTGTCGCAATTAGAATAACCAAAGATCCAATCTGCTTGAAACTCATTCGTGCAATTCGAAAACCAATTGTAAGTACTTCGGCAAATCTTTCGAATCAGCCCTCTCCTGCTGCATTTAATGAAATCAATACAATCATCAAAGAAGGTGTTGATGCCGTTTTAGAAGAGCGATTGATTGAAAAAATGAGTGTTCCGTCTCAAATTATTAAAATTGATTTGGATGGATCGGTGAAAATAATTAGAGGTTAGATTTGGACCAACGCTGTACAATACAAATTGGAAACACATAGGCACATAGAACACATAGGAGTAATTCATAACTTGAAACTAGCAATTCCAAATTCCAAATTATAAATCCCGAATCATTGATTATCTTTGCGCCCCATGTCTAATAATTACGCTTCATTTCTTACGCATCCAGTTTTTAAGGTTGCTTCTCAAATCATAACTGAGAAAAACCTTGAGGCATACGTTATTGGTGGTTACGTCCGTGACTTATTATTAGAACGCCCGTCAAAAGATATTGATATTGTTGTGATAGGTAACGGTTTGGATTTGGCGAAAGAATGTGCTGAAAGACTCAGAGTGAAAAAAGTATCCTTCTTTCATAATTTTGGTACAGCTCAATTTAAATATAAAGATTTAGATGTTGAATTTGTTGGTGCTAGAAAAGAATCCTATCGACAAGATTCAAGAAAACCATTAATTGAAAACGGCACATTAATAGATGACCAAAACCGCAGAGATTTTACAATCAATGCAATGGGTTTGAGTCTTCACGCTTCCAATTTCGGTGAATTAATTGATCCGTTCAATGGTGTTGATGATTTAGAAAAAGGAATATTGAGAACACCACTTGATCCAAACACTACGTATAGCGATGATCCATTGCGGATGATGCGTGCTGTTCGTTTTGCAGCACAGCTAGACTTCAAAATAGAAGGGAAAAGTTTGCAAGCAATCTATGACAACGCAGCAAGATTAGATATTATTTCAGTTGAACGCATTATGGATGAATGCAATAAAATCATTCTTTGCACTGAACCATCTCGAGGTTTTAAATTACTTTTTTCAACAAAATTATTACACCAGTTTTTTCCTGAAATGGTTGATTTACATGGTGTGGAAACGATTAATGGTCAAACGCACAAGGATAACTTTTTCCACACATTGGAAGTATTGGATAATGTTGCCAAAGAATCAGATGATTTATGGTTGCGATGGTCGGCTATTTTACATGATATTGCAAAACCACCAACAAAAAAATTAGATCCAGAGATTGGTTGGACTTTTCACGGACACGAAGAATTAGGTGCTCGAATGACGCCAAGAATCTTCAAACGTTTAAAATTACCGATGGATCATAAAATGAAATATGTTCAAAAATTGGTTCGACTTCATTTAAGACCAATCGCTTTAGTTAAAGGATCTGTAACAGACTCAGCAATCAGAAGGCTCTTAAATGAAGCTGGAGACGATATAGAGGATTTAATGACACTTTGCAATGCGGATATTACATCCAAAAACGAATTCAAAGTAAAGAAATACAAGAAAAATTTTGAAATTGTTATGGAGAAATTGAAGGATGTTGAAGAAAAAGATCGCATTCGAAATTTTCAATCTCCAGTGAGTGGGGAATTAATCATGCAAACTTATAATCTTGCCCCTTGCGCTGAGATTGGATCAATTAAAGCTCGTATCAAAGAAGCAATCTTAGAAGGTGAAATTCCAAATGAACCTGCTGAAGCAATTGCATTAATGCTGAAAATTGGGCAAGAATTAGGTTTAGCAGTGGTGAATGAACCAACTTTGGACAAATAGTTTTAATTTTACAGAAAAGTCAAATCCAACGAAAAATATTATGGCAGGACTAAAATTCAGAGTTCTACTTGATTCTGAAAACAGTAGTGAGATTTTCAGAGATATCTTAATCAAAGACACCGATAATTTCGAAACGTTGTATAAAGCAATTGTTTCATCTTTTCGTTTTCAAGGCGATCAAATGGCTAGTTTCTATGTTTCAAACGATAGCTGGGACAAGGGAAGCGAAATCAGTTTGATGGATTTATCTTACGATGATGAATTGACAGAATCGCCAACAGCGATCATGAAGCAAGCGTTAATCAAAGATTTCATTGAAGAACCAGATCAAAAATTCATCTTGGTGTATGATTTTATGCGCATGTGGATTTTCCTTTTGGAACTAATTGGTTACGAAAAGGAAGGTCCTGAAAAACCTGAGGTTCTACTTTCGATGGGAATGGCACCACCTGAAGATTCTAGAGTTGCTGCAGACAATGAAGATATGTTTGCGGGAGATTTAGACGAAGACGAGGACGAAATGGGATTTGACGATTTCGAAGATGGAATGTCAGACGAAGATTATTCAAATTTAGACGAATACGATTATTAATGGAGAAAATCAAAATTGGCGACCCGGTCGGGGCTGGAATAATAGAATATTCAGTAAGAAAAAAACCTTTCGATATTATTGTCTCTTCGAAAATATGTGAAGATGATATTATTCCGATTGAAATACTTTTCAGGAAGTATGAGCAAATGCCCGAAATAGAACAAGTTGCCATTGAACGATCGAAAGGAAAAGTTTTAGATGTTGGAGCTGGCGCTGGTGTGCATTCGTTAGAACTTTTTGATAGAGGAATGGAAGTTTTTCCAATTGAAATTTCTGAAGGCGCTGTCAACTATATGAAGCAAATGGGATTGAACGCTAGAAAGGTGAACTTTTTCAATTTGAAAGATGAAAAATATGACACCATTCTGATGTTGATGAATGGAATTGGTATTGCTGGTAAACTATCTAATTTGGAACATACTTTGCAACACGCAAAATCTCTTTTAAATCCTGGTGGCAAAATCCTATGTGATTCTTCTGATATCAAGTATTTGTATCAAGATGAAGATGGATCAATGTGGGTAGATTTGAATTCTGAATATTACGGGAATTTTAATTTTCAAATGAAACATAAGAATGAAAAAGGCCCTTGGTTTGATTGGCTATATGTTGATTTTGATAATCTATATAAAGCAGCTCAAAACGTTGGATTGAAAGCGAAAAAAATCTGTGATAATGAAGATCATTATTTGGCAGAGTTAATTTTTGAATAAATGAAAAAAGTACACTGTCTTTTCTTCTTTTTTATACTAATTGTTAAAATTTCTTATTCTCAAGAAAGTGTAATTGGTGAATTTCCGATGAAAGAAAGTTCATTGTTATGGAAAATTGAAGGACATGGTATTCCAAAGGGCTCGTACATTTTCGGATCCATGCATTTAATTGAAAAAGAATATTTTCTATTCCCTGAAAAACTAGATAAACTCGTTAAAAAATCAGATCTATTGGTAATGGAAATTGCTGGCATGCCAAGTCAATCCGAAGCAATGAAAATGGTGATGTTAACGGAAGGGACTTTTTTTGATTACTTTACAAAAGAACAAACTGATTCCATTATAAAATGGGCGCAAGCGGAGATGAATTTATCAGAACCTGCTTTTCGTTCTACCATGACAAAAATGAAACCGTTTGTAGTTGTTCAAATGGCAACACAAATGCAATTCATGGGAAAAACTGAATCCTATGAAATGACGTTTGAAAAAATAGCAAACGAAAATGCCATAGCGATTAAAGGATTAGAAACAGTTGAACAACAAATGGCCATTTTTGATAAACTGACGAATTCACAGCAAGCAGAAATGGTCATGGATGGTATTCGAAATGAGGATAAATCACTTGACATAATTCAAAATATGCAAAAAATGTATATCCGTCAGAATGTTGATTCACTCTATCTAATGATTCAAGAAGAAGGTGGTGTTTTATCTGAAGAGCAAGCTAGTTTTCTGGATTCAAGAAATAAAAATTGGGTACCCCAAATCAAAGAATTAGTTGCTGATATGAAGACTTTTATTGCTGTTGGTGCAGGACATTTAGGCGGTCCAAATGGAGTGTTGAGATTATTGGAAAAAGAGGGATATACGCTTACGCTAGTAAAATTGTAGGATTCAAATTTGAAACACATAGGCACATAGAACACATAGGTGTAATTCATAACTAATAACTTGTAATTAGCAATTTGTAATTAAAAAAAGATATGACAAAATTCATTGCATTATTGATCCTACCGCTTGTTTTATTTTCTTGTGGCACGTATTCAGAAGATCAGAAAAAATCCTTTGATAAACAAATTGCTAATTATTTAAAGAAGAAAAACATTAAATGCAAACGAACTGATTCAGGTTTATATTATAAAATAATAGAGCCAGGAGAAGGAGAATATATTCAATTTACAGATATTGTTTCATTCAGTTATAAAGGCTATTTCTTGAATGGACAAACATTTGATAACCATAAATATCCTGTTGAATTTTCAGTAAAAGACCTCATCGGAGCTTGGAAAGAAATAATGTTAGAATTAAAACCCGGAGCCAAAGCATTTTTAGTTGCTCCTCCAACATTAGGATATGGAGACCGCGTTTTAGATGATATTCCAGCCAATTCAATCTTGGTATTTGATATGGAAATAAAAGGTGTTAAATAAAATAATGAGAATATATGTTTAAAATCATTGATAAACGGATTCAAACATATATTTTTGGTGTCATAAATTAATTGATTCAAAATACCCGCAAAAATGAGCGTTTTAGTAAATAAAAATTCGAAAGTAATTGTTCAAGGTTTCACAGGAAGCGAAGGTACTTTCCATGCAGGACAAATGATTGAATATGGAACCAACGTTGTTGGTGGTGTAACTCCAGGAAAAGGTGGTACTTTACATTTAGATCGTCCAGTTTTCAATACTGTTGCTGATGCTGTTACTAAAGCTGGTGCTGATGTTTCTATTATTTTCGTTCCGCCAGCATTTGCTGCTGATGCGATTATGGAAGCTGCAGAGGCAGGAATTAAAGTTGTCGTGTGCATCACAGAAGGAATTCCAGTGAAAGACATGATTAAAGCAAGAGAATACATCAAAGCGTTTGACTGTCGTTTGATTGGGCCTAACTGTCCAGGAATCATTACTGCAGGTGAAGCGAAAGTTGGAATTATGCCAGGTTTTGTTTTCAAGAAAGGAACGATTGGAATTGTTTCAAAATCTGGAACATTAACATATGAAGCGGCTGATCAAGTTGCAAAAGCAGGATTAGGAATTACAACTGCTATTGGAATTGGTGGAGATCCAATTATTGGAACTACGACAAAAGAAGCAGTTGAGTTATTAATGAATGATCCAGAAACAGAAGGAATTGTGATGATTGGTGAGATCGGTGGTAACTTGGAAGCTATTGCTGCTCGTTGGATCAAAGAAAACCCAAGAAAGCCAGTTGTTGGATTCATCGCTGGTGAAACTGCTCCAAAAGGAAGAACAATGGGGCACGCAGGTGCAATTGTTGGTGGAGATGAAGATACAGCTGAAGCTAAAAAACGTATCATGAGAGAATGTGGAATTCACGTTGTTGATTCTCCAGCTCAAATTGGTGCTAAAATGGCTGAGATAATGGGTGTGACAGTATAACTTCGACCCTTCGATTAGACCTCAGGGGAGTCCAGGCTCAGTTACCCTGTTAATAATATTTAAATGGTGTGAGTTTTTAACTTGCACCTTTTTTTTGAATGAAAGTTTCGATATCAGTTATTAGATTCCAAACCTCTGTTCCTCCACAAATTTCCTTTCAACAAAGAACCATTTTTTTTCATTCTTTGAATGGTAAAAAATATGAGAAGGGCAATTGTCATCCCCCTAAAAATATTTCCAGTCAAATTTAAGGTAGCCGTCCCTCCTGTTTCAAAGAAAACGGTGCGTAAATTCATCAACATATGGACAAACATCACCAACCATAGATTCCATGACCATTCAATAAAACACAGTGCAAATCCTACTCCAGCTCCAGCGGTAACAGTAAATACTTGAATTGCACTCATAATATCATGTGATTGATAAAGATGTCCTAAAGCAAAATACAAGGAAGAAAGCAGTGCGGCAGGAATAAACCCCCAACCAGCTCGTTTAAACAGTTGTCCAATTAGTATTCCACGAAAGATTAGTTCTTCGTTGAATCCCGGCCAAATAGAATAATATAAAATGTCTACAATTTTTACTTCTGGTTGTAAAGGCGAAAAGAATAAATTTCCGATGAACATTGGTGAAACAATAATTAAAGCATAGATAATTCCTTCTTTCAAACCTTTAGACAATCCAAGGTCTTCAATGGTTCTTTTTATTGAGAATTGATTAAAAGCTAAAACCATAATAACTGGAAGTAATACACCTGTTGTTTGAAGTAAAACTGATCTGTAGGTTTCATCTAGTAGTTGATAATCTTGGATTCCAAAAATCAAATACGCATAAAAAAAGGATGTATAACGAGACGCTAATAAGATTAGAATAATAAATAATGAAAGAGGTAATTTACTTTTGATCATTATTTTTAGGGTCAGTCCTCTTGAAGGGTAATTGAGATTTGTCTTTTATCGAAATCTACTATATCAATCAAGTAAGTGAATTTTCCAATCGGTAATGGATCTTCACCAACATAGTCAATTGGATAAAATGTAAATTCCTTCTCACCAATAAAAAATTGAATCTGAGCATAATTATAAACAGTGTCAAAAGAATGATAACACGTTATTTCTCCTTTTTCCAAAAGACCACAATTAAATGATCCATATGGAGGTTTCACGACCACATTACACAATTCATAATCACTAACATTTTTTATTCTAAGGTTGGTTTTAGTCAAATCTTCAGAACATGCCGTTATTTCATGCTCTATACAATCACTTACACTATCTTTTTTACAGGCGAATAGGATCATTGTAATAATTGACATTAATATTATTTTATGGAATTGGAATATTCGGTTTTTCATCATTTTATACTTTAATTAATTAACCTATTCAAATGTAAATCATTTAAGCACTATATACAATTATTAATTTTTTGCTCCCAAACAATGTAACACTTTAAAGGTTCTTCCTTTTTCAAACCCAAATAATTGATTCGATTATTTTGTCTGCTTCTAGCTTCTCTTTCTTTCTGATTTCAGCTATCACTGGTAAAATATAAGTGTTCTTTTTCGTATCAAACCATATAGCAGTTATCCATAGGGTATTCCCAATTTTTGCTGTTGCTTTCAATCGACCCCAACCTTCTTCCTGCCATTTCAAGTTCTCTCTAATTTCTTTTCCTATTTCCGTGGGAAGAGAAACAAAATACCAACCTCCAGGTGCGGTATGTTGCCATATTTTTGCTGAAAATGTGTATTCGATTCTACCTGTCATTTTTTTTTTAATTCACTTTATTTTCTATCAAACGAAAATTGTCCGCAAGGAATTTTTATAAATTTGTTAATCTCCAAGAACAGTGACTTTTCTTTTGATGCTACCATACCAGAACTGAATGGCGTTGTAGGATCTAAATCTTTTACATTTGAAAGCACTCCAAAAGTAAAAGCACATTTTTCATTCGGTTTTAAAACTTTGTTTAGATGAATAGGCTTGGTAATATTTCTTTTTCTACACCCAAGTAATTCCAGAAGCAAGTGTTGATCAGTCATACTGTATTCCTCTGGAGTTAAACGTCTAGTGATCAAAAAAACGTTAAATAAACCAACAGATGTCTTGTCGAAATTGATTTTAAGTCGAACAGGAACAATTGAATCGTTTGTGATTGTAATTGTATAATATCTATAATTATACTCCCTTTTTTCAGAATCAAAATATTGAGATCCTCGTCTTGGAGTATTCTCAATATAAAGACCAAATTGCATTTTGCCGTTTCCATTTGGGAGTTTATCTGAATTGTAAGAGCATCCAAATAGGAGTAGTAAAAATACAAGTTGAAATAGGTGTTTAATCATACTATATTAAGTAAGGTAACAGATCTATTTAATTCCATAATTAGTTTTTAATCAAATACATAACACATACTGCTATTTGTTCTATATCCATGATTGGGGGTAGTTTATTTTATCAATACTATTAGCCTTTTATTTTTTCGATAAAAAATAAATTATACCAACTGAAAAAATAGACCATAACAATAGGTAGAGAAATCTTGATGTTGTTTTGAATTTATCCTTGTACCAATTATAGAAGGATACAAGAGGTATTACCAAAATAATGGCTAACATTGGTAGCCAAAGAATTTCAAAAATAACTCCAACTAGAGCATAGCGATAAACATCACTATTTTGACCTACGACCCATATTAAGAAAGTTATTATGCTTGTTAGTAAAAGAATTTTAAAAAAGGTAATTTTTTGGTTTTCAGTGTTATTTGTCTCCATATTAAACGTGTATTATGAGGTTTTGATAAGGAAAAGCGATTGTTCTAATAAAGTTTCTATTTTCTAACAGAGAATTTTATTTCTCTATTTCTATTCTTTTTCCAAGGCGGTATGCAAATCCTATTAATAAATTGGTAGAATTCATTAATATTTGCACATCATCGAAAACAATACCTTGATTAATGTTCTTTAGCCCTAGATTATTTCTAATTTCCAAAGACAAACTAAAATTATTCTTTATTGGAAGCATACATCCAAGACCACCTGTTAATCCAAAGTCAAATTTCTGGTAATCATCAGTATTCTCAGATATATATTCTGGAAATTCATTAAACTCTTCTGTTATGTTTGTATTCTTGATTAAATAGCCGAAATATGGCCCAGCATTGATGAAGAATTTTATTTTGCTCCCGAAATTAAACCTTGTAAGTAAGGGAATGGTCAAGTAATCAAAGAATGTATGCGTTTTAATTTCACCGATAACCGAACCATTTATGTCAGTAGCATTGAATTTTGCCACAACACCTTTTCTTTCATAGGAAATGTTTGTTCTAATGGAGACAAGTTTGGGAAAATTGTATTGAAGAGAAAGTCCACCTGAATATCCAATTGTTGGGTATTGAAATTCGGCAAGAAAATCATTACCTCTAATTGATGTCAAACTTGGACCTCCTTCTATTCCAATGTCAAACTTATTTACTTGCCCATTAACAAACGTACTTATCCCTTGGATTATTAAAAATAGTGCTGTTTTTCTTATCATTTTTTTAAAGTAGCATTTTGGTTCTTGGCTTTTCGAATCTCGAATTTTTAGAGTTAACGCAAAAACAGCAGATTAATTTTTCGAGCGCAATAAAAATTGTAATGAACAAGCTAAACAAATTTTTCAAATGTTCTGCTTTATTAAAAAATCAATTAAAAAGTAGCACCATTTATTTATCTCCCGCCAGGAGGACAATACATTTTTAAGTAATTCGTATACAACGTAGATAAATGCTCAAATGTTCCTTCACCTTCAGAAATACCATGCGTTCTGTTTGGATATGCCATGAATTGAAATTGTTTGTTGTATTTAATCATTTCATTGATCAATATTTCCGCATTTTGATAATGAACATTATCATCAGCAGTTCCGTGTATATACAACAGGTTTCCTCTGAAATTTTGAACATGCGCAATAGGTGAACCTTTTACAAAATCTTCCATATTTTCTTCAGGTAATCCCATGTAACGTTCTTGGTAAATATTATCGTATGTCAATTGATTACTGATTCCTGCAACGGCAATTCCTGTTTTATATATTTCAGGATATTGGAACATTAAATTCAACGTAGCAGAACCTCCACCACTCCACCCCCAAACAGCAATGCGAGAACTGTCAACATAATTCCATTTTAAAATTTCCTTCGCAGCCATAGCTTGATCATGAATATTAATTTGACCGATGCTTCTATAAATTGCTTTTCTCCAAGCTCTTCCTTTCGGTGCAGGTGTGCCACGGTTATCCAACGAAACGTAGATATAACCGTCTTCAGCCATATTACCGACGTATAATCCATTTTCACTTGACCCGTATGCATCAGCAACTGTTGCGCCTGCTGGTTCTGTGTAGACATAAAATACAACTGGATATTTTTTCGTTGGATCAAAGTTTTTTGGTTTCACCATCCAACCGTCCATTACGATATTATCTGCAGTTGTGATTTGAAAAAATTCAGTTGTTGGCGTTTCTTGTGCTTTTGGTAATTTACTTTCAATACTTTCCTTATCATTAATTGGTTTATGGTTAGAAATTGTAATGAATTCTTTAACAGGTTGAGTAAAATGATTATTGAATGTATGCATTGCAAATTTTCCGTTTTTTGAAAAGGAGTAATCATGTGTTCCTTTCAACGATGTTGGATTCAATAATTCTGCTTTTCCAGAGCCATCTAATTTAGTACGGTATAAATATTTTTGCGTAGCATTATCAGGAGAAGCCATGTAATAAACGAATCCTCCTTTTTCATCCGTGTATTTTAAATCGATGAAATCATACGCTCCTTTAGTAACCAATTTTTCAGGTTTACCATCCAATGAAATTTGATATAAATGTCTCCAGCCATCCTTTTCAGACGCCCATAAAATGCTATTTGAACTCGTTAACCATATAAAACGATTCGTGAAATCAATAGAATACGGATTGTCAGCTTGATAAATATCAATCCAAGCCTCATCCGTTTCTTCTTGTAAGACTTTCACATTTCCATTTTCACACACATACAATTTACTGTGATTTTGTTTTCTGTTCAATTGCTGAATTAACAGTTTATTTGTTGAAGGAATATATTCCATGCGTACAAGATAATTTTGCTCAGCATCGCCAGGGATATTCATCCAGTTTGTTTTAGCATCGGCTAAATTCACAACACCAACTTTACAAGATGAAGGCTTTTCACCTACTTTAGGATATTCAATCGGAATCAGTTGTGAATATATTGAATCCGTGTAGTTAATCATGTTGAAATTTTTAATGTTACTAGCATCCAATTGCCAATAGGCAATCGACTTACTATCTGGGCTCCATCTATATCCATCACGACAAGCAAATTCTTCTTCATACGCCCAGTCGAAAGTTCCATTGATGATTGTTTTTGTACCGTCTTTTGTTAACTGCTTAATATTATTTGTAGCTAAATCTTCTACATAAATGTTGTTACTAGAAACATATGCTACAGATTTTCCATCAGGTGAAAACTTAGCGAACATCAATGATGACTCGGGCAAACTAATTCCTAATTGGATCAAATCTCCAGTTGTTCTGTCCAACACCCAGTAATCTCCCTTCGAATTCAACCGCCAAACACGTTTCGTATTCGTAAACAACAACATTTTTTGCTGATCTTCAGAAAACGAATAAAATTGCAAAGAAAGAGGAGTTTCCATTCCTTTCGGTGTCAATTGTTTACTTGTAACAACAACTTTCGGCTGATTTTCAGGTAACGTATATTGTACTAATTCATTTTTTATAAAACGGTAATAAGAATTCCCATCATTTGCCCATTTCACACCTTGTGCATTGGAAAATAAGGATGAGCCGAATAAACAGAATGTTAAAAATAAAGAAATAGAACTTTTTCTTTTCTTTTTACTAGTTGAATAAAAATTCATAATTAATGTTGTTTTAATGAGGACTAAAATTAATAATTACTTGTTAAGATTTGATTTTCAATGCAATCATTTCTTTTGAATGAATGAAAATACTCCTAAAAGAAATTCTGTTTTCCTTTCTAAAACAGATTATCTAAGGTTATTAAAGTTTTCACGTCAAGTAAATGCTTGTAGGAAGAATAGTAACAGGTTTATTTTTTAAAATAATTCCATAACTTTTCAAATAATAAATAATCCAAGTACAGTACTTCCGATGATTAGGATTAAGATTAGAATTCCATTTATTCGTGTCATTTCAACAAATCTAATAATTCAAAACAGAGTTCGTTAATAAGGTATAATTGTTTCTACTTAACTAATCAAAAAACAGCTAGACCTGTATCAAAATGTTTATATTGGCTAAAATTAATAGGAAACAAATCATCTCAACTTATTAACTTACATTATAATCCTTAAATTCTGTACTATGAAAACGTTGTGTTTATTATTCGTATTATCCTTTTGCAATTTAAGTCACGCACAACTTAATGGGCCCAATGCACCTGACGTTTACATTACGTACATAACCTCACCGTCACTAGGCTTTTCTTTCAATCTAAATAATTCGACTTCGAGTAATAATTATTTCGAAAGCTATTTGGAGTTCGATTCAAATATTGATGTTACGGCTCCAGATCAGTTATGGAGGTTTCAGGGATATTTGATTTTTCAATTGGTAAATGATACGATTGATCTTAATGAAACGTTCGACCCAAATTATTCACAATTAGCTACTGTATTGGATATTTCAGATACGATTACAAATGTCAACCTCATATTAGACGGTTGTGTTTCGAGTCCATTAGTTCTTAATAATTCTGGAACTCAGAGTAACTTTATGGTTTCACAAGACGCTTTTACCAACGCTCCATTCATCGATAATGAAGAATATTGTTTTCGTGTTGTAGCGTTTGCCTCCAATCCCTTTTCTCTAGATGCGATTTGCGGCATATCTAATTATGTTGTATGTAGCAATCTTACAGGAACTGGAATAAGTATTCCTTCTATCTGTGTATTAGCATCTGAATTAGCTGGTTTACCAGAACAGGATTTTGGATTTATTGACGTTTATCCAAACCCGACTATGGGTTCTATTTTCATAGAGTCCCAATCAAAAGCTTCTCCTCCTTACATGGTAACTATTTTTAACGAACTTGGACAGGTTGTTTTGAGTAGAACAATTACAGAACGAAATGTTGAGTTGGAATTACCATATTCTGGAGTTTTCATGCTTCGTATTGAGAAAGATGGAACCTATACTGATCGTAAAATAATTCGATTTTAGAAGTACTCAATTAAGTTGTGTTTGAATAAATCCCTGGTAAAACAAATATCGTGTCAACGTGGGTTGCTTGATTTACTGCAAATTATATTGTAATAAATGCCCATGTACTATTCAATCCATCATTTCCATTTTGACCATCAACATAATAATTTTGTTGAGTAAATGCAATAAGGTTTGTAATGATGACAATTAGGAATAAAAGTGTATTTTTTTTATGCTGTTTTTGTAAAATATAGTCTTCTCAGCACCGTCATTTCAACAAATCTAATAATTCAAAACAGAGTTCATCAATAGCGCTTGATTGATTATGTAGCGCCGAAATGTTAGATAGAATAATTACACCTGTTTGATTTGAAGTCTTAAAGGAAATGGAAGATGTAAAACCTCCCGTCCCACCATTGTGCCAATACGTTAAATTGGAATCATTTGGATTAATAATATGCCATCCCAAACCAATTGACATATTTTCTGAAATGGTATGAGTTGGTTTTCTTGTTAATGAAAGAATTCGATTAGTGGAATCAAACTGAGCAACAATAAATTTAGATAAATCATGGGTCGAGGAAATCAATCCTCCTGCTCCTTTTAATGCGTTAAATTGCCAGTTCTCGGCAACTTCCCCTTTATCGTTTAATCCATTAAAAGATGTTTTAAACTCAAAAGAAGTATTCGACATCTTGAATTGGGAGAATATAATTTCGTTTAACAAGTTCTCAAATGATTTTGAACTTCTTTTTGAAAGCGCATATGCCAATAAACCAGCACCTAAATTGGAATAAGCGTAGTTGATGTTTTCAGATGACTCGATTTGTAAGTCTTCTTGTAAATACTGATCTAAGAAGTCATACGAATATTCTAAATACGGATTTTGCTGATTTTTAAACATCAAGGGAAAAATATTCGATGGTAGTCGTTGTAATCCTGAAGTATGGTTGGCTAAACTCAGGTATTTCAACTTCACCTTATTATTGAATTTATAAGGAAAGGATTTGTTAACCGTTTCGTTTAATTTCAAGTTGTTATTAGCAACTTCATTTGCCAAGACGGTCGAAGTAAAAACCTTTGTCAATGAGCCAATTTCAAAAAGAGAATCCTCAAGTTCTTTGACAATCAATATACCATTTTCTTTTTCTATTCCAATATAATTGACTTCACCATTTTTTAAGAGTGCAATTGAAATCGCAAAACCATTGGGCATTGAATCAACTTTAGAGGAAATCAATTGTATGAAAGAATCACTATCCCCTTGTCCGTTTGAATTAAAACTGATGGTTATTAGCAATAAGAAAATGAATCTCTTCATTGTGTTTTTGATTGTTGGTGATGTTTTGTTTGTATGCGCAGAAATTGACTCTTTATTTAAATTAGTTTCTCGAAGATAAAACTTTTTTCTGTCAAATTATTCTTTGATGCTTAGCGAAGACAAATGAGCAGATCTTAGGTATCTTTTCATTTCATATCCCGAGGACCATTTCTATTATCTGATTAGTTGGATATTTTGGTCGACTATTCTCAATGGTTTATAAACGTTGTTTTCCACTAATTTATCTATTTTAATTTAGTATGCTTTAATTACATTATTCACAAATCACCAATCTTCAATTCGGATGATTGACCATTCAACCAAACCTTAATATATCCTGGAGTTTGATACTGATTCCAAAGACCAATTTGGTCATAAATACATGGAATTAGCGTTTTACCTTCGATACTCATAACCCCATGTTTTTTATTCATTCCAATATGAATGGCAACTCTTTCTTCCTCACTTGGAAATGAAACAAATGAAACAATATCATAAACACAAGGGACAACCATTTTATTCATAAAAACATTAAACACGCCATAAAGCGAATCCTTTTTCACTATCAAAATCCCCAAGTCTTCGTTCATCGCATATGTGATATTGTTCAGAATTACTTTCTTTTTGGTTGCAGTAATATAGGCATAGGAATAAACAGTGTCTTTTAAAAAGTAAATTACCTTCGTGAAATCGTTATACCCGTTGTCATATCTGTCATTTTCAAGTGGAACGAGGACTTCACCTGAATAATTCATCAATCCCCACTTGCCGTTTTTTTGAACAACCATCCAATCTTGGTAACAATAAATTTCATCATATTCAATTGGCACGATGATATTTCCTTTGAGATCTATAAGTCCCTTTTTTAAATGATTGGTATATGATGTGTCTGAGTCTTTGTATTCCGTAATTCTGAAATTAAAAATCAATTTATTTTTATCACAAATAGGCCATATTTGTTCTTGTCGTTTGTAAAATGCCAACTCCTCATTTTCATCCTCTTGTATTTTGGTTGTTCCTTCAAAGGGTATAACCTTAAACTTTGTATTCAGTGAATCTTGGTTTATGTGAGTGTTAAACGACTTCACAATTTTACCTGTCGTATCACGAAAAATATATTCATTGCCAATTGGTCGATTGTCAAAAAATGGAGCCTGACTCCTAGTTGAGTAAAAAAAGTCTACTTCTGCAAAAAAAGATAAGTAATCAATTTCTATTAATTGAATTCCTTTATTGAACGGGTGATAAATAGTATCGGGAGGTTGTGAATCAAAATGAAATTGTGCTGTTAGATTTTTGGGAAATAGTAGAAAAATAGAGGTAAAAATAAGAGCAAAGATTGTTTTCATTTCACTGAATACATGAAAGAAAAGAAATGGTTCAGAAAGGGGTAAAATAAGATATTTATTTATCCACTTCCATCTTCATGAGGATATCTATTTGGTCATCCTCTCCAACCGTGAAAATATGTTGATCGAATTGGACAAAACCATTTTTTAAGTAAAAATTAATTGCTCTTTGATTGTGTTCCCAAACACCCAACCAAATCCAAGCAATGTTTTTCTTTTTGGCAATTTCAATCGTATAATCCAATAGGATTTGACCGATGTTTTTACCTTGAAACTTTTTTAATATGTAAATTCGCTCTAACTCCAGAGCGTTATTTCCGATTGATTCTTTTTGAGCTTCACCTTGATTTAACTTCAAATAACCCATAATTTCCTCACCAAATATTACAAAGAAAAAATCGGAGTTTGGATTCTCCAGTTCACTTTTAAGTTTCTCTGGAGAATAGGCTTCGTCCAAAAATTGTTGAAGATTTTTTTCGGTATTGGAATCTTTGAACGTTTCAACGAAAGTTTCAATGCTTATCGAACGTAATTGCTCAATTTCTGATAATCCGATTTTAATGATTTCAAACTTTGGGATCATGATAACTCTACTATTTTTTCGCTACAGTATAATTAATAGTAATTACCACGGAAAAATATGGATATAAATGACCCTGGATAACTTGTAATTTTTTCGGCCACACAATGCAATAACTGCAATTACACTAATTGAAAGCCAAGTTGTCGATAAATTCGGAAAAAGAAAATACATTGAAAAAAAGGTGACTATTCCTTGAAAAATTGCCAATCCATAACTAATATACATTGCTCCTAAAAAATAGCCCGGCTCTCGATCAAAATGGTAGTTACAATTTTCACATTCCTCATTCATGATTGGCAACTTCAATAAACTCACATTTTGTTGAAACATATGACAAATAGAGCATTTCGGACATTTTTCTTGGAAAACATTTAATATAAATCGCTTCTTCGTTACTTGTCCTTTCATCTGTTAAAGATACGATTGATATTGATTAAAATTCTGTTTCTTTTAATTTTCTCCATGGTGGATTCAACCTATTTTCTCCAGCAAAATAAAGAATAAGAACGTTATTATCCAAGTCTCTTAATCGTGCTTCCCTCCATAACCACGGTTGGTCTTTTGGCATTTCTTCAAAAACAAAACCATTCGCAATCAGGTCATTTACTTTTTTATCCAACTCTTCCGTTTCAAAATATATCCACGTTCCATTTTCATTGTTTCGATGCTCATTTTGATGCAACGAAAAAGTAGTTGTGCCATTTTCACACTCAAAGCGCGCATAATTTGAATTGGTATGAACGATTAATTTCAATCCCAATTTTTCATAGAATGTTATTGATTTTTCAACATCAAGAACTTGAATCGTAATTTGATTGAGATTCATTTTGATTTCGTTAATTCAATTGTTTAACAATCAATTCTAAATCAGCCAATAAAGTAGGATTAGTTATCCCTTTTGCGTCATCAAAATTTTCTTCAAAGCTAGGTAAAGAAAAAGTGCTTTTTATATCCGCTCCAAGTCGTTTAAATGATTTTTCTGCTATTTCCAAAACCGTTGAGCCACCTCTTGCACCAGGTGAAGTTGCCATTAATAACATGGGTTTATCAGCAAATGTTTTTCGTCCTTTAATTCTTGATGTCCAATCCAATAAATTCTTAAACCCGACATTTAAATTACCGTTGTTCTCTGCCAATGAAACAACCAAAAAATCTGCATCGTCCATCAGTTTTACAAAATCCATCACCAATTCAGGCATTCCGATCACTTCTTCCAATTGTATGCTGAAAATTGGAATATCATTTTTACTTAAATCATAAAACTGAACAGTTGCATTTTCAAACATTAAAGCAGTATAATCTGCCAATTTCTTGTTAATTGATTTATTGCTATTACTTCCTCCTATTGCTAAAATATTTTTCATATTACCTTTGATTTACTAGGAAACTAGTTACGTTAAATTAATGTTTTTTTGTAGTTTATTTTTGAAAAGAATCAATTAATTGCTCTAGTTCCGTAATTTTAATTTTGTGTGATTCCATTTCACCAAATATATCTTTTAAAGATGATAAATCTTTGAATTCTGATTCCAACTCTTTAATAAATGGGAAAAACCAATAATTTTCAGTACCAAAGTAAACATGAAAATCCATGAATTTGGTAAAAGAAAGGTTTATTGGAAAAATCTCACTATTTCTTGATTCCAAGTATTTCAGTGTGTATCCGTTTTCATTGTTCTCATAAAAATCGATGGTAATTACTGAACTAGTCCCATAAATTGGACTTAAGACCTTTTGCCTTGTGATTTCGTTATACTTTTTCTCATCAGAATATTCAACAGGAAAATAATTGGAACAGGCATGTGATTTTTTTGTCTTCACATATTCAGTAGGCTTTTCCGTTAAAGGAACTGGGTGAGGCTTAAATTTATCGAATGTATTTTCTAAAGAAAAAACAGAAGATAACCGATATTCTTTTGGGTAATGTTTGGTCTTTTTTGAAGTGATTAATTCTATTCTAAAAGTATTTGAATAAAATTCAATTAATTCGATGGGAAGTTTACCATTTAGAAATTTTTGAGCTTTCTCCACCGCTTTATTCAAAACTTTGGTGTCGTCTGCCCAAGTTTCAATTTCGTAAATAGCATTCTTTTGCGAATTGATTAAATTGATTGTTTGAATGAGTTCCATATTCAAGTGTTTTTTTGGACTTTAACAAATCGTTAAAACTCAAAGGTATTTATGCGATCCATCACAACTAGGCATTCGTTTGGACATTCCACAAATACAATCATTTAATCCTTTACCCATTAAAATTCTTTGCGTATAATTTTCAATTCTTGCTACACGTGTTTTAGCTTGTTTTGATCCCGAAAAATAAAGAATATAGGCTCTTTGTCTTCCTGGAGTCAAGCTTTCAAATGCGTTTTTCAACGCACTGTTTTCGGCCATTTTAGTTTGAAATTCTTCTGGAATAGCATATTCAGTATGTGGTTTAAGGGCAACTTTCAAACCTGCCTTCTCCACTTCAATTGCTTCAAAGATGTATGCCTTTAAAATGGTTTCTTGCTCAATGATTTGTTCCAAATTAGTAAAACGAATTTGTCGACCTCCTTGTACATTTTCCGTTTGTTGAATTAGAATTCCATTTGAATCATTCAACAAAGCACCTTTCATAAAAAGCAACGCACAATACTCTTTGAAACCATGAATTAAAACAATATTTCCTTTCTGAAAAGTATAACATGGAACACCCCATTTCAATTCTTCCGTGAGTTGACAATCGAGAACAATTGCTCTCAACTTCTCTAATTCATCGTGCCATTTGGTTACTTTATTTAGAAATTCATCAACCTTAGGATTCATCTTTTACCTATTTTGAAAAGGTAAAGATAAGTCCTTTCTTAATTAAAAAAGATAAGGCTCAGGCATGGATTTAAAATTGAAGCTTTATTTAGATTTTCAATGTAGAAATCCCACCGTCAACATGCATGATTTGGCCCGTTATCCAGCTAGCCTTTGAAGAAAGTAAAAACTCTGCTAAATTGGCAATATCTTCTGTTGTACCAATTCTTTTCATTGGATGTCGCTGTGCATTTGCTTCCCTTTTTTGATCTGTGTTAAGTAAAGAAGAAGCCAATGGGGAATCAGTTAGTGAGGGAGCAATGCAATTCACTCTAATTTTTGGAGCATATTCCGCTGCTAATGCTTTTATTAACCCTTCAATTGCGCCTTTAGATGCAGAAACTTGTGAATGAAAAGGTAATCCAATTTGCACAGCTACTGTAGAAAACAAAATTACAGCAGCATTTTCGCTTAATTTTAATTTAGGAGCAACGGCTTGAATTATTTTAATTGCACCAATTACCTGAAGATTATAATCATTCATGAAATCTTCAGGTTTGATTCTTTCGAACGGTCTTAGGTTAATACTTCCAGGACAATAAACCACACCCGAAAGAGTCTCTGGCAGAAAGTCGAGAGTTAACGTTTCATCCAAAACATTCAAGTGGTGAAATTGAAGTTGAATTGAAGTTGAATTGACTGCATTTTTACAAAACGTACCAAAAACCTGATGACCTGATTCAGATAGTTTCTCGGCGAGCTTATTTCCAATTCCGGAAGAAGCACCAATAATTAAGTAATTTGCCATAATTAATCTTTTAAAGTCAAGAAATAGAACTCGTATTTATCGTTTAGAAATTTTATTACCCGTTCCCCTTTGTCTGTTACATTTAAAACGGTTTACGTCCAAATCACGCAATGAAGCATGCTTCGTTTTTCGCGCTTTCATTCTTTTTCGCCACATCCGAAAACTTGAAGTCAAAGAATTTTTGCGCATAAATTCAATAACGTCTTTTTCTTTTAAACCAAATTGAAATTCAATTGCCTCAAAAGGAGTTCGATCCTCCCAGGCCATTTGAATAATTCTATCAGTATCTTGATCGCTGAAATTCAATTTTTCTGCTTTCAATAAAATTGCTTTTTCCTTCTTTTGTTTCAATTGATAACTCGCTAAAGATGGCAAACCACTGTATTGGCAAATTAAGTTTTCATCTTTCATAAGGATACAATTATTTGATAATTGAGCGAAAACAACATGCGATTTATATTATTCTTTAACTTCATTATAAAAAAACAAAGACGACTAACTTATTTTATTTTTTCTTGAAGCGCAAAATAAAATCCTACACCAAAAATAAGTGTGATAAGTCCTGCGAAATATGGGATCATCTCAGCCATGTTACTTAGATTTAATTAATTTTAAATAAATTCCAAAAGCCAAAATAGAAGGAACCCAAATACCGATGAAGTGTGCATCTTCTTTGTGACCTTGAAAAAATAGTGCCTCTGAATAAATTAGTGATAACAATGCTGCAATGAACAATAGCTTATCAGTAAGTGTGAATTTTTTAAACATATTTACGTATTGAATTAATATTAAAAGCGTTAACTTCTATTATAACATTCAATAAGTATTTTTGTTTAATCTTTTTAAATAAATATTAAACAAAAATGAGAAATTCCTGATTTTTGTGCAAAAAAAGTGGTTGATGATCTGATAATCGCAAATAGTGTTTGAACGATAGGTGTCTAAACCTGAGATAACTACTGTCTTTGCCAGCTCAATGTCAATTGCATTAAAAAATTGATAACTACGATAGTATAACACTCTTGATTAATTATAGTTTAATAGTTAAATCAAAAACAATAATCAATTTTATGAAGAATAGTTAAGATTATGAAACCAATCTTTTTATCTCTTTTTTATAAGTGAATTATGTAAATGACTTTGAGAATTGTGTAACGATTTTCCTTATAAAAGAATGCAACTTTGTCCTATTATAAACTTAAAAAAAAGAAAATGAAAAAAGTAATCGTATTAATGACAGCAATTTGTTTTATTATATTGTCTGCCGCAGCAAAACCAACAATGAAGGATGATTTAGCGAACACAAATACTACATTAGCCAATGAAAAGTATAAAGCGTGCATCGATGCGTGCAATGCATGTATAGCTTCTTGCAAGAGTTGTGAAAAATCATGTAAAAAGATGGATGCTAAAAAGATGGCTCGATGCATTGAACTGTGTAAGGAATGTGTTTCTATTTGCACAGCTGCAAGTGAGTTAATGACCATGGATAGTGAAAGTGTTAAAGCGATTTGCAAGGAATGTGCAATAATCTGTGAAAAGTGTGCAACGGAATGTGAAAAGCATGATATGGCGAAATGCAAGAAAACTGCTAAAGATTGTCGCAATACTGCAAAGCTTTGTAACGAAATGTAAGTACTAGTTTACTTAATGAGTTATTTAGAGAGGTGGATTAATTTTCACCTCTTTTTATTTGTCTATTTTGGAGTAATTGTCACGTAAGAATAATTTTAGTGTCTAAGGATTTTAATATTCTGAATTCCTTTGTCGATTTAAAATGTTTTTACTCAGGATTCCTTGCAGTATTTACACATAACGGCTGTTAAATGTTAGCGGTAGGCATTTTTACAATTAGTCAGTTAGATTTAAATCTTGTCTTAATTCGTATTCAACTTCATTGTCGTCCAAATCTGCAATTTTAATAAAATTAAGTCTTTCAAGAAGCTTTATTGCTTTGTCGTTTTGCCTAGTTGTTATAGCCCAAATACGTTTTAATCTGATGTTTTTTAGTCCAAAGTCTATCGCTAATTGCAAAGCAGGTCTCATAAATCCTTTTTCCCTATATTGAGGTAATAAAACACACCCAAGTTCTCCTTCTCCTTTATCAAGTCCCCGATAATAGCCACAAGTCCCTACAATTTTATTCGTTAATTTGTCTGTAATGCCCCAATGAATTGAATTACTGTCAAAATAATCCCTGTTGATTTTCGCTTGCATCTCTGTCGCCTGTTTTAATGTCGTTGCTTGAATAGAATCATAGAATGAAATTTCAATAAGATCATCAATATCAGAAGTCTGAATTTGACGCAGCAAAATATTGTCGTCAGAAATACTTGGAAAGATGTCGTATGGTGGTAGTTTCATTCTGTCTGTTAATGCTTACAGTTAACGCTTTCAGGCTTGGCGAAGGAGCCGATTTTAAAATTAATATTAGTTGCGGTCAATAATCGCAAGCTTTTTCATAAACGTTTTCGTAACTGAAATTACGGCTTTTTTTCTAGACGTGTGTTAGCAGTATTATTCTTTCCAAAATGCCTTTTTTACAATTTCCCATATAAGTGGTGAATCAGACATTTGATCTTTTCTTAAATAAAGAATTTTATACGTTTTTACTAACCAAATTTCAATAAAAACAACTAAACAAAGGAAAACCGAGAAACCCAAAGTGATCCATTTGAGAACAGTTTTTTGATCATTTATTGTTAGTATAGTAGTTTTTCCAATTATCAACTCTTCGGGATTCCAAATTATATTTTTTCTTTGCAACCTAGGGGAATAATAAATTCGAAGGATTTCGCCGATATTATTGTGGTTTTCAATCTTAGTCCAGAATTGTTTTTCAAATCCATCACTTAATCGAACAATGTAATTTGCAGTATGAATTTCTAGGACATCATAAGTCTTTGGACCTCTCCCTATTTTTTCTGAGTCATAATATTCGTATTGAGTAATGTTTTCAATAGTACTGGAAAGTTGATTGAGATCCTTTTTCGTGATTAATAAATCTGAGGCGAATAAAATGATAAAAAAAATTATAAGTAACCCTAAAAAAGGCAACATAATCATTGTCCATCTAATTTTAACATATTTCGGTGAAATGAGCATGGTTTTTTATTACTGCTAACGTTTGGCTGCCTGGCGAGCGGCCCGACTCTTTAAATAAATCGTTACACCGAAGTTATAATTATTTTCTTTCAAGTTAACTGTTGTTACGAAGCAAGATTTGAGGGCTGGCGCCATGACAGCTGTTAGGTGCTGGTTTATTTTATTAATTTAAATTCTTTTTCTTTTTCATCCCAAAAGTAGTATTCGGTACTACAATCATAAGGACCATCCTTACATTCTTCCTTTTGCCGATCATTTAAATTAGGATCCTTAATAAATAATCTACTTTTTGATTTATACTCTGAAGTATATATAAATAATGGAGAATCAAACATTTCCCCTGTTGATGAATCAAAAATATATGTACAGACAGTTGCGCTTCCCTGTGACATATCTATTGCTATATATTTACCTGCGAACAATTTGCAAAATTCTTCAAGTCCCTTTCTCTTATAGTAGAACTGAGAAAAGTGAGCTTTGTTTTTATTGTAAATTTTATCAAGTGTTTGACTATCTATTTTCGCGGATACATTTTCGACAATGTAATCTTCAAACTTGGGTTTAATATTTCTTTTGTTTTCTTGATTTTCAGTTGTGATATTTTTTTTAAAATCTCTTGAACGCGCAGGATCTACATCACAACCATAGGTAATTAATATTAAAAAAAATATTGTGTATTTCATTTTCGGATATCTTTTTTTACTTGCACCTAACGGTTTGAGGCTATGCGCCGTTCCGAACTTTCACACAAAACCGCAACCTCGAAGTTTAATTATTTTTAAATATACAAAATCGTTTCATCGAAGCAAGTTCTCGGAATGGAGCATGAGCCTCTGTTATGGGTATATTTTTTTTACTCGTTATTTTTTCATATTATTATTTTGACTTAACAACATACTTAGTTTTCAACTCTCCCGAGCTATACCACAAGGTTGTTACATCTATTTTTCCAGATTGTATTACCACTTTCCATATCATTAGATCACCATCCGCTCGTCTACTTTCTGCAATAAGCATAATTAAATCCCTTTCCTTTGAATCGACTATTACTTTGTATTCAGCTTCTGGAAATTTGTTATTTCTACTGAAACCAGTCGATATGTGGGATTCATCAATATAAATTTTACCCTTTATTTTACTTAACTTGTCGACTTTTACCTGCTTACCTTCGTCATAGTTATATTCTATAAATTCTGAAGAGTATTTCTTTTTCTTAAGTCTGAGTTTTGTTGCTTTATTTCGATTTTCATCAAATTCTAGTGAAGCTTTTTCGAAAACAAATTTTGCAGCACCATTGTTGCCCATACCGCATGCACACTTTTTCGAAATTTCAAGTATTGATATTTGCACAGGTAATGTATCAGTTGATATTATTTCTCCATGCGAATAAATGAACAATTTGGCTGGTAAAAATTGTGGAAACCAGCAACTATCTTTGTTCAGATTTAACTGAATTTGTCTGCTAAATAGATTGAAAATAGTGTCTTTAGCACCACCTAAAGTGTCAAATGCCAAGAGGTGAACTGAGTCAATGGGACAATCATTAACAAACTGTTCTATTTCTATAGAAGCCTCCTGATGCCATCCGAGTTTTTTATCAAATACGCATTTAACTATAATGGAGGGTGTCAGAACTTGTGAGCAGGTCTCTATGCTGGAAGTAGTCATTTCCAATTTTTGTGAAAAAGATGGACTAATAAAACTTAGACCTATTAATAGTATGATTAGTTTTCTCATAATTACCCATAACGTTTTCGCGCTCTAGCGAAGAAGCCGATTTTAAAGTTAATATTATCCGCGATTTAAGAACTAAAGTATTTCTATAAATCGTTTTTCGTTACTGAAATTACGGCTTTTTTGCTAAGCGTGTGTTATGCCTTGCCTTTTATTCCCCACCTCGAAATTCTTCTATTTTCATTTCATTTATACCTTTTATTAAATACAAATATCCATGAGTTGCACCAAGAATCTCATCTGTTTTACCTAAACTCAATGTTATAGAAGAATCCGTTTCTGAGTAATCAAACACGTTGAATTTTAACAAGTCATTTGAAAGAGTTGAAACAAAGTTTTTATTCCTTAATGAATCTGACCATGAAAATATTGATTCGTAACCATTTTTTGTTGTTATTTTTTTAATAATAGATAGATCATTTGATTTTAATTCTGCACCCAGTTTTCGTAATATTATCTTTAATCTAGATTTTTTTGTTCGATGCATTTCAAGAACTGTTTCCAACTCATATTTATCTACACTATAATTATCTAAAATCAATTCTAATTCAGATTTACCAATATTATCTATTTTGTCAGATTCTACTTGAGAACATCCAGTACTGAGAATTACAAATAATGAAAATATTAAAGGTTTATAAATATCCATAATGTTTGTCATTGGCTTGGGCATAACGTTTTCGGGCTTGGCGAAGGTGGCGATTTTCACCACAAATGTTGATGCGGAGAACTGAACTTTCTGTAACCAC